>JASMKJ010000147.1 GCA_030749275.1 Acidimicrobiales bacterium | reverse complement strand
TCGCAGTTTCTGCGTGCACGTGTTCGCAGTTTCGGGAAGGCAGCGCTTTTGGCGCTGCCTTTTCGGGTTTTCGGCGTGTGCCTAACTCCCGGTCTGGTGGGGTAAGCGGGTGCTATCAGAGGGCTTCGCGGCGTCGATTCCGCCCTCTGCCGCGAGGAAGCGACTGCGCACGTGCGCCCACCTCTCACCACCGTCGATCGTGAGGCATTCTCCGGTCACAAAGTCGGATTCGACAAGAAACCGCACTGCAGCTGCCACCTGCTTGGCGTCCCCCCAAGTTCCCTTGAGGGTCCGTTGGGCCAGGTGCTCGATTTGTTCTTGGGTGAAGCGCGTCGCCGGAATCGTGGGCCCCAGTGCGATGGCATTGGCGCGAACTGTCGGTGCCAACTCAACTGCTAGTTGTCGGGTGAGAGCGAGAAGGGCTGCTTTGGCGACAGAGTGAGCACCTCGGTTTGGCCAAGGATTCCAAGCAGAGAGGTCAACCAAATTGATGATTGAACCGTTGCCCCGTCGAATCATCCCAGGGGCTAACAGGTTTGATAGGTGGTAGGGGCCGTGTAACACAACATCGAAGGATTCGTACCATCCCCGATGGTCCTTAGTCGGGAATGGAGTGGGGGTGAATGAGGAAGCGTTGTTGACCAGAACGTCAACTGGTCCAAGATCCCGTTCGACTTGTTCGACGGCTCTAAAGCAGTTCTCTGGTTCAGTTAGATCAAGCTCGATAGCGCAGGCGTCAACCCCTCTAGTGCAGAGATCCTCCAGAGTGTTTAAGGCCTCGTCATGGGAACGCCGATAGGTGATGGCGACATTTGCGCCTCCGTCGGCTAGTCCCTGGGCTATGTGTCGCCCAATGCGGGTGGCTGCGCCAGTGACCATTGCCGTGGCCCCTCTTAGATCCATCGGCGAAGTGTATGGGCCATCACGGTTTGGTCGAGGTGGGATGTAGGTTCAGTAGGTACTGGGATGACCACGGCGCCCTAATTCGGGATATGTAGGGACAGGAACCGCAGTGAGGGTCTACCGAAATGGTCGGTGTTTGAGGAGCCTCTGGAGCCATGGGGGGAGACCGGTCTGTGACTCTGCCGCTTAGCGTCAACCTGATGCCGAAAGGTCCTGTGTCTGAAGTGGCCGACCTGGCCGTTCTGGCCGAGCAGCTCGGCTACAGCCGGTGCTGGGTCTACGACGAAGGACTAGTAACCCGCGATGTCTACGTGACCTTGGCTGCCATAGCTCTGGCCACCGAGCGAATCCTGCTCGGACCGGGGATCACCAACCCTTACGTACGCCACCCCGGGGCGACTGCGGCGGCTGTGGCCACAATCGACGAGTTGTCCGGTGGTCGAGCCTTCGTGGGTTTGGGGGCCGGCGGAGGGCTAACCCTCAATCCCTTGGGCATAGACCGTCGTCGGCCTGTGGTCACCGTTGGTCTCATGGTTTCGGCCTTACGGAACCTGTTCGCTGGGAAGACTGTGGATCTCGATGGCGAGGTGTTTTCGCTCAAATCGGCATCGCTCGACTTCGGTCGGTCGAGCATTGAGGTCATTCTGGCCGGTCGGGGTCCGCGGATGGTCGCCCTTGGCGGCGAAGTCGCAGATGGATTCAACCTGAGTTATATCCACAAAGATCTCCTTGGTGCACACGTGTCGACTCTTCGTTCCGCTGCACGATCTCACAACCGGCGATTCTTGATCACCTACTCAACAATGTTGGTTACCTCAGAGGAGGAGTTCCGAGAAGCTCGTGCCACTTTGAGTTTCCGGTTGGTTGATTCTCCGATTGCGGTCCGGGAACTAATTGGAATGACTGAAGCCGAGGGTCATGAGATTCGTGAGGCCCTCGCTCAGGGAGGAACAGCCGTTGCGGCTGATCTGGTGCGGGAGGAATGGGTGGCCCAATTCACGATTGTTGGTTCGCCTAGAGAAGCTGGCGCTGAACTTCGTGATCTGCTTGCCCGACAAGGGGTCGACGAATTTCAACTCCCAGTGCAGAGGGCAGAGGGGGCAGCCGCGCTTATCGAACGAACGGCAGAAATGGTGGCCAGCAGCTAAGGGAGAACTGGCAGCCTCCGTTGTCGACGCTTTTAGGGCCTGGCACGAGTGTGGAACCTCCCCCACTTATCGGGTGAAGCCTCCACTCCGACCTCCACCAGACCCCAGTCGTCACAAGGCACCGGCAGAACTGCGAACACGCCACAAGCACGTGTTCGCAGTTTCGAGAAGGCAGCGCATCTAGCGCTGCCTTCTCGGGTTTTCGACGCTTGCGAGTGACATGATCAACTGCTCCGCGAACAACGGCGAGGAACGGGATTGTCGATGCCCCACAGGCCATTGGACGGAGTCATGGTCGTCGCTCTCGAACAGGCGGTCGCGGGTCCGCTCTGCACCGCGCGAATGGTCGATGCGGGAGCCCGGGTAATCAAGGTGGAGCGACCAACCGGCGACTTCGCTAGGGGCTACGACCGCGCTGGACTCAGTGATAGTTCGTACTTCACTTGGACGAACCA
>JASMKJ010000146.1 GCA_030749275.1 Acidimicrobiales bacterium | reverse complement strand
GGGTCTTTTCTCCAACTTCGGCAAAGTGAACAGTCACTTCTGCGTTGTCACCTGAGCCGTTGATACTTAGCACTACCCCGTCTCCAAATTTCGGGTGCCTCACATCGTCACCTGTTTTGAGGTCCATTGACCCGGTTGCTGCTTGGTGTTTACCTGCTGCGATGGCTTTTTCGATCACTCGTTCTCTGGCTCGTTCTCGACGTTCAGCTCTTTTATCTTCCTTGTCTTCTCTGTGGTCTGTCGAGTTCGCGGAGGTGGTTGGCGGTTCGGCTTTGGGTGTTCCTGTCGGGCTGCGATCGTCGAGGAGTTCGTCGGGGATTTCTCGGAGGAATCGGCTAGGTGTGTTGTATTGCTGTTGACCGTAGATCCAACGGCTTTGGGCCAGGGTCAAGTGCAACTGTTCTTCTGCGCGGGTGATTCCTACATAGGCGAGACGTCGTTCTTCTTCGAGTTGGTCGGGGTCGCCGAGCGACATGAAGGACGGGAAAATCCCGTCTTCCATTCCAACGATGAACACTTGAGGGAATTCGAGTCCTTTGGCGGTGTGAAGGGTCATGAGTGTGACTTCTGATTGGTCGTCGAGGTCGTCGGTGGGTGACACCAGTGAGACTTGTTCAAGGAACTCATCGCAGGTTTCGTAAGCTTCGGCGGAGCCGATGAGTTCCGCCAGATTTTCGAGTCGACCTTCGGCTTCTATTGATCGTTCGTCCCGTAATTCACTGATGTATCCGGAGCGCTCCAGGGCGAGATGTAGCACTTCGGCGGGACCTCCTGTCATACGGTTCGAGAGTTGCCCTATGAGTTCGGTGAATCTGGCGAGACCTTTCTTTGCTGGGCCGCTGATCCCTGCTTCTGGCCAACTGTTGAGAGCTTCGTTGAAAGGGATTGAATGAGCGGCGGCGTATTCGTCGAGTCTGGTGATGCTGCTGTCGCCGATGCCCCGTTTGGGTACGTTGAGGACGCGTTTGAGTGAAACTTCGTCAGCGGGATTGACGACGGCTCGCAGGTAGGCGAGGGCGTCTTTAACTTCGCGTCGGTCATAGAACCGAGTCCCGCCGACGACTCGGTAGGGAATGGATGCACTGGCTAGGCGTTCCTCAATGATTCGACTTTGGGCGTTTGCTCGATAGAAGATCGCCACTTCACTCCAGGTGAGGGTGCCTGTTTCGTGTTGTCGTTGAAGTTCGCCAACCACCCACGCTGCTTCTTCTACTTCGTCACCTGCACGGTATAACGCGATCTTGTCTCCGGTGGACCTGTTCGTCCATAGGTCTTTGGGTTTGCGTCCAAAGTTGTTGGAGATCACCGAGTTCGCAGCGTCGAGAATGGTCTGAGTCGATCGGTAGTTCTGATCAAGCACAACGACGCTTGTATCCGGGAAGGCTTTTTCGAATTCAAGAATGTTGCGAATGTCAGCACCCCGGAATGCATAGACGGATTGGTCGCTGTCACCTACTACGAAGACATTTTGGTGTTTGTCGCCGAGTTTGAGAACGATGTCGTTTTGTGCGGGGTTGGTGTCTTGATATTCGTCAACGAGGACGTGTTGGAAACGTTCTTGATAGTGGGCGAGGGTGTCGGGGCGGCTGGTGAAGAGTTCGACGGTGACGTTCAGCAGGTCGTCGAAATCCATTGCTCCCGAGGTTCGGAGACGGCCCTGGTATTCCTCATAAATTTCCGCGATCTTTCTCTCGAAGACACTCTCGGCCTGTTCGAGGGCATCGGTCGTCGACACAAGTTCATTCTTGAGGTTGGAAATATGGGCGTGGACGCTGCGCGGTACAAACTTTTTTATGTCGAGGCCCAGGTCACGGGCGACGTACCCGGTGAGTCGAACCGCGTCAGCTTGGTCATAAATTGAAAATGCGCTGGGGTAACCGAGTTGTTCTGCGTCGCGTCGCAGAATTCGGACACAAGCGGAGTGAAACGTTGACACCCACATTTTTTCCGCAACTGGTCCCACGAGCGCAGCTACACGGTCCTTCATTTCCTGAGCCGCTTTGTTGGTAAAGGTGATGGCAAGAATTTGGAATGGATTGATGTTGTCGTGGTGGATGAGGTGAGCTATGCGATGGGTGAGGACGCGTGTCTTTCCTGATCCGGCACCGGCGACGACCAGCATTGGGCCGCCGCGGTGGATCACAGCGTCGCGTTGTGCGGGGTTGAGATCCTGAAGAATGTTGTGTTCGCTCATTGCGTGAATTAGGTGGTGTAGTCGGCGTTGATACGAACGTACCCCGATGTGAGGTCACAACCGTACGCTGTGAACGATCCCGTCGCTATACCCAAGTCTGCGGTGATGTGGACCTCGTCGCCCGCGAGATAGGTCTCTAGTTCGGTCAATGTTTGTGGGGTGGCTGGGGTGGGGTACACCTCTTGTTTCCCGAAATGGATAGTGACGTTGTGTTGGTTAATGTCGGCGTCGTTGATTTTGCCGATGGCCATAGCTACTCGCCCCCAGTTGGGGTCGCGTCCGTGGATTGCTGTTTTGACTAGCGGGGAGTTGACGATGACTTTGGCTACTTGCCGGGCTTGTTGTTCGTCTCGGGCGGAGGTCACGTTGACAACTACTAGCGTTTCGGCTCCTTCTCCGTCTGCGGCGAGTTGGCGGGTGAGGTTGAGGCATACCTCTGAGAGGGCGGCTTCGAGTTGAGTTTCGTCGACGGGTCCAGCTTGTCCCGAGGCGAGTACGACTGCCATGTCGCTGGTGGAGGTGTCGGTGTCGACGCTGAGGGCATTGAATGTGTGGTTGATGACGCGTCGAAAGATTTGGTTGAGGTTGTTGGGAGAGATTTCTGCATCGGTT
>JASMKJ010000145.1 GCA_030749275.1 Acidimicrobiales bacterium | reverse complement strand
GAAGCCACTGAGGCCATTACCGGCGAGCGACCGGATTCGATTCCAGAGATTCCTTGGTCAGAGGCCATGAACCGCTATGGATCAGATAAACCAGACGTACGGTTTGGTCTGGAACTAGTGGACGTCACCTCTGTCTTTTCTGACACGGATTTCAATGCTTTCAAAGCTCCCACGATCAAGGGAATAAAGGTAGAGGCTGGTGGTGAGATCGGCCGAAACCAACTGGACCAACTAACTGATAAGGCCAAGAGCTGGGGTGCCAAGGGGTTGGTGTGGATCAAAGTCGGTTCGTCTGGTGAGGTGACCTCACCGGTAGCGAAATTTATGAGCGAAGCCGAGATCTCCGGCTTGCTGTCAACTATGGAAGCTAGAGAAGGTGACATCTGTTACCTCGTCGCTGACGAGTGGCGAAAAGCAGTGCATGTGTTGGGACTCCTCAGATTGGAATTGGGTAGACCACCGGTAAATGAAGGAGGACTTCGCTTTCTCTGGGTAGTGGACTTCCCACTATTTGAAGATGTCGATGACGACGGAAACCCGCTTCCTGCCCACCACCCGTTCACCATGCCCCACGCAGACGACTTGGAACTTCTGTCACAAAGCAGCGCAGCTACCGACCTGCTCGAAGTCAGATCTCAGGCATACGACCTTGTGTTGAACGGCTGGGAATTAGGATCAGGTAGCGTCCGGATCCACCGAAGAGACATCCAGCAACAAATCTTCAACCTTTTGGGTATAGGTGAAGAAGAGTCGCAGCAGAAATTCGGATTTCTAATGGATGCTTTCCGGTACGGAGCCCCCCCACACGCAGGATTTGCATTTGGTATCGACCGGCTGGTGGCACTACTTGTCGGCGAAGAAAACATTAGAGAGGTCATCGCCTTCCCCAAGACTCAATCAGGTACTGATCCCCTAACTAATGCTCCAACTTCTATCGATCAGACCCAACTCGACGAGTTAGGTCTCAGAGTACTCCCACCCGCTACTTGACCGATCTTGTATCTGCGGCCAACTAGGTTCGTTGCTGTGAGTGACCTTTTTGAGTCAGCAGCGCAAGAAGTAATGAACCGCCAAGCTCCGCTTGCAGCGCGACTTCGCCCTCGACACCTAGACGACCTTGTAGGTCATGAGGAGTTGTTGGGGTCCCAGGCACCTTTGAGAGTCCTCATCCAAGCGGACAAGTTGACATCCATAATCTTGTGGGGTCCTCCCGGATGCGGGAAAACCACGCTCGCACGCCTCATCGCCAACCACACAAAGAAACAGTTCATCACGCTTTCGGCAGTGTCGGCCTCAGTCAAAGACGTTCGACTGGTGATCGATGATGCCCGACGGCGCCTAGGTGAACGAAGTGTTGGGACAATCCTGTTTCTCGATGAGGTGCATCGCTTCAACAAGGCCCAACAAGATGCCCTTTTGCCGTCAGTTGAGGACGGATTACTTGTCCTCATCGGCGCGACCACCGAAAATCCCTACTTTGAAGTCAACCCCCCACTTCTTTCGAGATCCAATTTGTTCCGCATGAACGAATTAAGTGATGCACCAATCAAAGAACTGCTGCTTCGCGGAGCTAAGCACGAAGAGGTGTCCCTGAGTCAAGAAGCATCGGATCACCTCGCCCGCAGGGCTGACGGTGACGCGAGGCGAGCGCTCACTGCACTGGAAGTAGCCGCCGTGTTAGCCGGAGGCAAGGGCGCCACCGTAGACCTAAAGCACGCAGAGCAAGCCCTTGACACCCGTGCCCATAGGTACGGCGAAGACGAGCATTACGACGTTATTTCCGCGTTCATTAAGAGTATTCGCGGCTCTGACGTTGACGCCGGTCTGTACTGGTTAGCGAGAATGTTGGAAGCGGGGGAAGACGCACGGTTCATAGCCAGACGGTTGGTGATATTGGCTTCTGAGGACATTGGTATGGCTGATCCGATGTCGCTTTTGGTTGCCGACGCCGCGGCCAGGGCAGTGGAGTTCGTTGGGCTTCCTGAAGCACAACTGAATCTGTCTCAGGCGGTCATTCATTTAGCAACCGCACCCAAGTCGAACTCGGCGTTACTCGGCATATCTCGAGCCAGAGATGATGTGCGAAACGGACGCGGACGGAGAGTGCCATCTCATCTTCGCGATGGCCACTACACAGGAGCGAGAGATCTTGGACATGGCGAAGATTACATCTACCCACATGACACCGAAACGGGGTGGGTAGACCAGCGATACCTCCCAGATGACATGTCACAGGTGACCTACTACTCGCCTAGCGACCACGGATTCGAAGCAGAAATTCTCCAACGTCGGCGATCTCAACGAATCGCTGGTAGCTCTCCAGATGGTGCCGAGGATGCCAATGGAGAGGCAAAGGATCAAGAAGCATGACGGTCTGGGACTTAGTCGCGGTGGTAGTCACAGTCTGCGTCATCGTAACCATGACGATTCTTCTGCTGCTTT
>JASMKJ010000144.1 GCA_030749275.1 Acidimicrobiales bacterium | reverse complement strand
TCTTGACGCGCTCCCTCAGGAGACACCACCCCGTCCTGCACGTCCCGCAGCACCAAATCTGGATCTCGGTTGAACGGATCGCCCCAACCGCCACCCCCTGGTGTTTCTGCGATCATTCTCGCAGCACCCAACTTGGTGACTCCGTACTTAGGGGGCACAAAGGTCGGGCCATCTGCGACTTCGTCAACTGGCGCTATCCATTCAAATCCGACACCGCCGGTGCCCCCGCCCTCAACACCATGACCGCTAGGTGTGTCGAGACCTTCGGCTCTAAATGACCATATGGCCGGTTCGAGGATGTCTGCCTCGTAGCGAACACCGGTACCTCCGCGCATTTGCCCAGGCCCAGCGTTGTCACAGCGTTGTTCGTGGCGAATGTAACGAACAGGATAATGCTGTTCATGAAATTCGAGATTTGGTATATCCAATCCCCCCAAGCTGATGAGGTGACCCATTTGAGCGAAACCGTCACGTTCTGCAGTAGCTCCAGGAGTTCCCATGGCGTGCCATTGGTACATCACCCACGTTGAACCATCTTCTCTTCGACCGGCGACGTGGCCGTGCATTGTCTTCGACCACCCGGCACACGCTCTGGCAGGGTCAGCTGCCGCTAACGCTTGCCACACAGCAATCACGATTTCATGAGCTACATACACCGTGTTCATGGTCATTGGTGCGGGTGGTAAAGCATTGACTATCGAGCCTTCAGGCGCGTGGATAGTGAGGCACCGATACGTACCTTCATTTCGGGGAATGCTGGTATCGAAAAATGAAGAGATTGCAAGGTAAACCGAGGAATACGTGTTGGCCACAGAACTGTTTTTGAATCCTTCGATTTGAGGGTCCGTTCCGGAGAAATCGACAATTATTTCGTCATCGCTGACGGTTAACTGGACGCGTACAGCAATATCGACTTTTCGGAAGCAGTCGTTATCAGTGTGATCTTCGCCGAAGTAGGTGCCATTGGGTAGGTCAATGACCGCTGAGCGCATTCGTCGATCTGCATGATCGAGAACCCCATCCAAATAGGAAAGGTATGCACCCACACCAAGTTCACTGGCCAAAGCAATTACCCGTTCCCCACCGATTTGGGTGGAGCCCAACATTGCCAACAGGTCACCGTCAAGAAGTTCTGGTGTCCGGCAGTTGATGAGCAGCAACTCCCAAAGGTCTTCCCGCACGCGACCTTGTTCAACGAGTCGCATCACCGGGAGGCGAATACCTTCTTGCCAAATTTCGGTGGCCTCGGGATTGTAGGTGCCGGCCAAGCCGCCCCCAATGTCGGATTGATGGGCCCTGTTGCAGCAGAAGCCAGCGAGAATCGGATTGTCTGTACCAACGAAAATTGGTCGAGCGATCACCCAGTCCGGTAGATGGTTCCCGCCAGCGACATAGGGGTCAGATAACAAAAACACGTCTCCAACCCTCAAATCGGTGCCGTATTTCGCTAGGAGCGCACGTACAGCGAAACCACCGCCACCTGTATGAATAGGGATACCGTCTGCATTTGCAACCAATGTCCCGTCTGGAGTTGTTATGAAACAACTGAAGTCGTGGCTTTGGCTAAAGATCGTGCTTCGCGCAGTTCGGGTCATCACCCAACCCATGTGGCGGCTTATTTGATCTAAACGATTTTGCATCAGTGCCAAGACCACCGGGTCAAGTTCGCCGGAGTGCTGCTTCAACGAATCTTCGGTTTGGGCAACCTCAACAAGGAAGTCGCCTGAGTCATCGACACGCAAAACGTCTCCGGGTCGTGCGACGACGGTCGTGGTGGTTTCTTCAATCAACGCTGGACCTTGGAGACTGTCACCGGGACGCAGCAGAGAGCCATCATGTATTACGGTTTCCACCCAACCGGTGCCAGGAAACCAGACCGAACGTCTATCTATAGGTTCAGGTAGCCCTTGAGACGGCTCTCCGGCAGCCATTGCAACTTCGCCCGTTGAACCTCGTGCTGTTAAACGCAGAGATGAAATCATGACTGTGCCTTCATCTTGAGCATGGCCATATAGACGCCGGTACTCAGCTTCGAACGCCACCCGGATTGCTTGCGGGTCGAAGTTGTTGCCGTCAACAGGCACGCGAATGCTCCAGAGCTGACCCGGATGATGCAGTTCGAGTTCGTAGGAGAGCCCTACTTCTGAATCAATGAACCCTTCTTTTGCCATCACGCCGAGTGCTTGCTCTCGCAAAGCATCGAACCCGGCAGTAACGGTGTCGGGCGGTAGTTCGTCCAAAGAACCCATTAAGAATCTCGTGAAGTCTTGCCTCACATCGGCATGGAGCATGCCGATGGCGCACAAAGCGCCAGCGTCTCGTGGTACGTGCACACGAGCGCACCCCAACCCGGCGGCAACACTTGCTCCGTGCATCGGGCCCGCGCCTCCGGCAGCAACCAGGGTGAATCTTCGTGGCGAAAAACCGCGTTCGATTGAAATGTGTTCGACCGCGCTCAAAAGATGTTGTTCGACGAGTTCGATGATTCCAGCGGCTGCGTCTTCGATGGTCATTCTCAACTTTTGGGCCACGTGGATATCGATGGCTTCTCGTGCGGCGTTGAGGTCAAGATCCAAGGTGCCGCCAGCTGACTTTCCTGGGCGTAGACGACCTAGAACTAGGTGGGCGTCGGTGACGGTCGGTAACGTCCCTCCCGCTCCGTAGCAGGCCGGACCGGGGTCGGCGCCGGCACCTTCAGGCCCCACAAAGAGCAGCCCAGCATCATCAACTCCGGCGATTGTCCCGCCGCCGGCACCAATGGTGTGGATATCAATGGCGGGAGTAGAGACGTGATATCCAGCGATGTCGATGTCATCACGTGTAGCGACTTCACCATGAGACATCAACAACACGTCACACGACGTGCCGCCTATCTCCATGGAAATAAGGTTCCCCTTGTCCTCTTCAGCGACGCCTGCTTTGTCCACCGAACGACGATAAAGATTCAGAGCGCCGACGGCTGCGGCTGGCCCGCTCAGCAAAAGGTTGACAGGTTTGTTGGCTAGTTGATCGACGGATGCAGCTCCGCCATTGGATTGAACCAACAAGATCGGACGCGGGAGTCCTTCAGATCTCAGTTCAGCGTCAAGAGATCTGAGGTATTTGACAATTCGAGGCGACAGCGCTGCATTTACAACTGCAGTTGAGCTTCGCTCATACTCACCCATAAGGGGCGAAACTTCAGCGGAGCAAGTAACCCATTGCTCATCGATGACTTCGGCCAACGCCTGCTCGTGGCGATCGTCCACGAAACTGTTCATCAACGCTATGGCGATGGCCTCGACCTCTTGTCGTTTGAAGTCATCGAGTATTTCTGAGACCGAAGAAAGATCGAGCGGTTCATATTCACTTCCATCAGCGTCTATCCGACCGGGGACAGAACGACGAAGGTACCGGGGAACTAGGACCGGAGCGTACGGTTCACGGTGGTTCCATTGATCGGAACGCAATCCGCGACGAATCTCAATTGTGTCTCTAAATCCTTCCGTAGTGATTAGTCCTACCTTGGCGCCCTTGCCTTCAAGCATCGTGTTCGTAGCGATAGTTGAGCCGTGAACGAATAACGAACACTGGCTGAGTATCTCGGACTTCGGAAGGCCTAAATCCACGGCGATGCGCTGAACAGCGCTAAGCACACCAGCGCTGGGATCTGAAGGAACAGAAGGAACTTTTGCTACCCATGCCTCGCCATGTGAGTCAGCAAGCACAAGATCGGTAAATGTCCCTCCCACATCAACTCCGATACGCCACGGAGCCACTGGTCGATTTTCTGTTCCGGGAGCTATTTCAGACTGAGTCATAGGTATTGATCATCGCGCGCATCGACCTGCGAGACTATGAAAATGGGAAACAACTACCCTTCAGCAACATCGCGCTCAGCCGAACTTTACCAACGCGGCATGTCCGTGATCCCGGACGGAGTGTCTCGTTCCACGGTCATAATCCGACCCCACCCCATTTACGTTGACCATGGCGAAGGCGCCTGGATCACCGACGTTGACGGCAACCGGTACCTCGATTGCAACAACAATTTCACGTCGATAATTCTCGGTCACGCGAACCCTGAAATCGCAAGTGCGGTCCACCAGCAACTATCCAACGGCACTGCCTTCTCAATGGCGACAGAGGCTGAAATTCAATTGGCGGAACTTCTTTGCAGCAGAATATCGAGCTGCCAACAGATCAGGTTTTGTAATTCCGGCACCGAAGCTGTCATGGGAGCAATCAA
>JASMKJ010000143.1 GCA_030749275.1 Acidimicrobiales bacterium | reverse complement strand
CGAACACAACAAAGCTCAATAGCGGTATCTGAATCGGCCGCCGGAGGGCTAATCAACGCAGCTCTCGTCGCCGTTCCCGGAGCCAGTGATTTCTATAAAGGTGGGATGGTTGTTTACACGAGATCCGCTCGTGACGTTTTGGCCGGTAATGATCCAATACCCAAAGACATACGTGGAGCAACCGAATCCTTCGCATTGATCCAAGCGAAGCGAGCCAAACATCTATATCGGGCAGATTGGGGCATAGGAGAAACTGGTGCAACTGGACCAGCAGGTAACCCCTATGGAGACCCCCCAGGGGTTGGCTGGGTCGCGTGCAGCGGCGAAACGGAGACCACTCTTGAGCTACGCACCGGAAATGATGATCGCGAATCGAACATGTACGAGTTCGCAATCGCTGCCTTAGAACTGACGGTTCAGGCAATTAGGGCGTAGATTTTCTAACTGTGGAACCTCTACCACTGTCCGTTTTGGATCTCGCCACCGTTTCAAACAACGGGACAAGCGCACAAGCGCTTACCGAAGCGACACAGCTCGCCCTCAAGGCGGAAGAACTCGGCTATTCAAGGTTTTGGGTCGCCGAACACCACAACATGAACACGGTCGCGAGCACCTCACCCGCTGTCCTGATAGCGCATGTCGCTGCTTCGACCAAACGGATAAAGGTGGGTTCAGGCGGAGTTATGCTTCCGAACCATGCGCCACTGGTGATAGCAGAACAATTCGCGCTTTTAGAAGCCCTTCACCCGGGTCGCATTGACCTTGGAATTGGTCGAGCACCGGGAAGCGACCGACAGACAATGGCGGTAATACGAGGATCCGCATCGGCCTTAACTGTTGAAGATTTCCCGCGCGACCTAATCGACGTCATGGGACTTCTCGGTGATGTGAGAACCGATCATGGATTGTGGAACAAGTTTTCGGCCACCCCGGTAGCAACAACTTCTCCAGCAGTAGTTCTCCTTGGGTCAAGTGGATTTAGTGCACAACTCGCAGGTGTCTTAGGCCTTCCATTCACGTTCGCCAACCATTTCGACACGGGCGGAACTCTCGAAGCAGTGGAGTTATATCGCGAAGCGTTCCGTCCGTCTCCAGTGCTGAACGAGCCATACACCATTGTCTCGGCATCAGTTATGGCTGCAACAACCACCGATGAAGCACAAATCCTCGCAGCGCCCAGCAGACTCAGAAAGTACGGCATGCGAACCGGGCGATTTTGGCCACTGGTGCCTCCCGACGAAGCGCTGTCGCACCCCGAATGGGATCGGGCAGAAGCTATGCCCAGCAACGCGATCAACGGGACATGTGATGAAGTCGTAACAGGCTTACAAGAACTAGCGGAACGAACCGAGGCCAACGAATTGTTTCTATATTGCTCTAGCTACGCCATTGACGAGAGGATCACCAGTCTCGAGCTCATCGCCGAATCTTGGAGTTTGGAACCACACCGCAATCTCGACATCACCACTGTTCTTCAATAGCTATGAACAAACTCACCACACTTGGAACCCACTTTGGGCCGTACCGAATAGAAAGCGATGGAAATGAAATCGTCGCCGTGCGTGGCCACGAGCTAGACCCCCACCCCTCAGGTATCGGTCAGGCT
>JASMKJ010000142.1 GCA_030749275.1 Acidimicrobiales bacterium | reverse complement strand
GATGCCTCTAGCGGTATTTGGATACGCGGCCTCAGTGGCCGGATGTTTGCAATCGGCGATGAGCGAACCTGGTGGCGCCGGACACGGCGCATTCGGTTTGCCGGCATCTGCCATGCAGCAATTGACCGAAAAAGCTGGATTCACGAGATTCCGCCAACTTGATATCGATAACCCAATGAACAGCTACTACGAAGTTCGCCCCTAACAGGGCGACCATTGAACACTTCGTTGGCATTAGCCGGAGCCGACACCAACTCTCACTAGATGGCTACGATTCACTCAACGGTTGCCCGTGAGCGCCAACCAATTATCAGGAGAAATGTCGATGAATAGTCCAGTCATTACCGAACACTCAGGGGAGACGTTGGATGTCGGCCTCGAAGGACCAGATTACGAAGTAGTGATTATTGGGGCAGGAGTCGGAGGTATCTACCAGATCAAACGACTCATCGACCTGGGAGTCAACGCAACGATTCTGGAAGGAGATGATGACCTAGGTGGCACTTGGTACCGCAATCGGTACCCAGGAGCGCGATTTGATTCTGAGAGTTTCACTTACGGCTACTCCTGGGATCAGGAAATTCTCGATGAGTGGCATTGGAAAGAGATGTTCTCGCCACAACCAGAGACGCTGAAATACTTGAATTTCGTGGCAGAAAAATTTGGTCTGCGCGATCACATGCAGTTCAACTGCTACGTCGAAAAGATGGCGTTCGATGAGATCAACAACATTTGGACCTTGTTTCTTAAAGATGGTCGCGAAATCACGAGCCACTTTGTCTTAACCGCCATAGGGCTTCTCTCAGTTCCCACTCTTCCGCGCATAGAAGGAGTTGACGACTACAGGGGAAAGGCTTTCCACACTTTCGACTGGCCTCAGGAACCGATCGATCTCACAGGTCAACGGGTTGCGGTAATCGGCACAGGTGCTACGGCGATACAACTCATACCTGAAGTGGCGAAAGAAGCAGAACATTTAACGGTTTTCCAAAGACGACCAAATTGGGCTGCGCCTTTGAACAACAAAGAAATTTCCGAAGAAGAAATGGCGGATATCCGAGCGCGCTACGACGAAATATTTGCAACCTGCGCTCGGACACCAGGTGGATTCGAACATGAACCCGACCGGCGAGGTTTCTACAGTGTCTCGAAACAAGAACGACGGGAACTTTGGGATCGTCTTTACGACGGACCGGGCTTCGGCATCTGGCTCCAGAACTTCGTTGAGATTTTCATGGATGAAACCGCCAACGCAGAATTTTCGGAGTACATCGCCGAAAGGATTCGCCAACGCGTCGACGACCCCGAGCTGGCCGAAAAACTCATTCCCAAGGACCACGGATTTGGAATTCAACGCGTACCGCTCGAAACCGAATATTTTGAGGCCTACAACCGCGAAAACGTTTCATTCGTAGATTCGAGCGAAACCCCGATCCAAAAAATCACAGAGACCGGGGTTCAAACCAGCTCACAACACTACGAGTTCGATGTCATCGTCTATGCCACCGGCTTCGATGCCTTCACAGGGGCATTCGACAGGATCGACATTCGTGGAGTCGATGACAAATCACTGAAAGACAAGTGGGAGGATGGTCCCGTTACCTACCTCGGCCTGCTTGTTCATGGCTTCCCAAATCTGATCATGATTTCAGGTCCTCAAACCGCAGCCACCAACTTCCCTAGAGGCGCTGAACTTGCCGTCAACTGGGCGACCGAACTGCTGGAACACATGTGGGGATCGGAGAAAAATCGGCTCGAAGCAACACAAAGTGCCGAGCAAGGCTGGTTCGATCATGTCGTAAAAATGTATGAACCGTTCTTATTGAAGACCGCCCAAAGTTGGATCACGGGCTACAACTCAAATCTAGACGGTCACGAATACGGCAAAACTCGATACAACATCTACAACGGAGGTGGACCCAAGTATGCGGACCGACTCCGACAAGAAGCACAGGACGGCTACCAAGGAATAAACATTCAGTAAACGGTCAAGTGTGAACTATTGAGAACTTGTGGAGGTGGCGGGAATCGAACCCGCGTCCTTCGGCGTTTCAATGAGTCTTCTCCGAGCGCAGTCGCTTTGCGAGTTGTCGAGTTGAAAGCTGGTAGCGACCCCAGATCAAGCAACCGTATCCGGCTAAAAGTCCCTCAAACCACACCGGCGATGGCCAAAGGCAAGCCCCTCAAATGAGGACCACCGCTACCCGAGAGGCTGAGGCAGTGAGGTCGTTACCCGATACCTAAATTAGGCAGCGAGCGCCAGGTCATTAGTTTTGACATTGGCGTTTGTAAGTGTTCCGGCTCTTTAACGTGGCTCCGGAGACCACGGCTCGCTTCTCTCATATCAACCGTCAAAGTCGAAACCGATCACCCCCGTGATCCGCCCAGATCAGGGTCTGGACCTTCACCATTAGGCTAGCGGCGAGATCCTCGCAGCCGATGCGAGGCGTGAGCTACCAGTTGTCGCGGTTGGCTCTTCGAGCTGCTTTCTTGTTTTTTTCCGCTTTTGAACCTCGATGAGGCCCACCTTTCGGACCTCGATTCCCCTGACGGAGTTGCTCAAGTCTTCGCTCCCGATCGAGTTTCTTCCTCAACTTGAAGTCCGATATCAGACGCTTCATGATCATCCATGGTGGATTTGCTAGCTATAGCTGTCAACTAAACGCTGAACGGTTACCGATTGCGTCGAGCTATTGCTCGACGAGCTTCGAGGTCACTTTCACGTTTTCTGATGGCATGCCTCTTGTCGTATTGACGGCGTCCTCTGGCGAGCGCTAACTCCAACTTCGCGTGGCCATCCTTGAAATAGACGGACAGTGGGATCAACTGCAAGGGATCCTGCTCAGTTCTCGCACGCAGGCGGTCTATCTCGACTCGGTGCAAGAGCAGCTTGCGCGGCCGATCCACAACATGACCATTTTGAATGGATGAGTGGCTCCAAGGGGAAATATGCATTCCAAGAATCCACATCTCGCCGTTTCTCACCCTCGCGAAAGCGTCGCCCAATTGCACAGAACCCGCCCGAAGCGACTTAACCTCGCTGCCTTGTAGCACCAACCCACATTCGTAAGTATCGAGGAGATCGTAATTGGCACGGGCGCGTCTGTTCGAAGCAACAATTTTCTTATCCGTGGAGGCGTCGTTGGCCATGTCATGAAGGGTAGCGGCACCTCGTATCGAGGCGAATTGCTCTCAGATACGGAGCCAATCACTACCCTTTGGGTCAATGAAGTCCGAACGCACAAAGATGCCAGCGTGAAGGTCGAAGTTTGGCTTCCAAGAGTCCTCCGACCTCAGGTGGGTGGACAGTCGCGAGTCACTATCCAAGGTTCGAATGTTGGTGACATTCTCCGCAACCTGGTGGATCTTCACCCACTGGTTGGGCCTCACATCCTTGATGCTGAGGGAAATTTGCAGCCCTACATCAGTGTTTTCCGAAACGAAACCAACATTCGTGACCTAGAACACTTGCAGACATCACTTGCAGAGGCGGATGAACTTCGAATACTGCCGGCCGTGGCAGGAGGCTGACCGCCGTTCGACCCTTGAACAGAAACTAGGGCTAATTAGTTGGCATTCGCCGCGGCGAGCGAACGACAGGCCTAGCCTTAGTTATGTGCCCGGTCTAGCCCTCACGGTTCTCGGATGCTCAGGAAGTTACGCGGCCGCAGGTCAAGCTTGCAGCGGCTATCTGGTGCGATCTTCCCAGACGACAATCTGGGTTGATTGTGGACCCGGCACCCTTGGAAATCTGCAACAACACGTCGAACTCGATGAAATCGACGCAATCGTCGTCTCCCATCACCATCCAGATCATTGTGCCGAGCTACCCGTCGTCTACAACGCATACAAATATTTCACGGGACTCTCCGAAATGCGGGTCATAACAACCTCAGACGTCAAACGTGTGACCGATGCTTTCCATCCCCACGGC
>JASMKJ010000141.1 GCA_030749275.1 Acidimicrobiales bacterium | reverse complement strand
GAACCGAACTTTTCGTGGAGAGCTAACCATCCGTCAACGCAGCCTGGAATGGGAATGCTCCGTGGGTCCCGGTGGAAAGGCATTGTTAGTAAGCCGTCCGCCCTTAAGCGTTCAAGGTTCGCACCGCTTCCCGCACGACCGCTGGCATTGAGGGCAAATGGACGAGCCTGACCAGGAACGTGTACGAGGGCCCAAAGGTCGCCACCAACGCCGCACATATGTTGATTTGTAACTGCAAGAACGGCTGATGTGCCGATGGCGGCATCTACTGCTGTGCCGCCTTTTCGGAGTAGAGAAACCCCGGCACTACTGGCTAGGTGATCGACGGAGCAAACCATGCCATTGCGCGCATCGAGCGCTGAGGACGGCGTAGCTGCGTGAGTATCTTTCATGGCTTCTCAGGTGGGATGAGGACGTTCGGATTAAGTGTTCCTTTTGGATCGAGGCTCGATTTGATGGCACGGAAAGCAGCGAGTTCAGTGGCTGACCGGTTCAAGTGCAGGAAATCTCTCTTCGCTGTCCCGACCCCATGTTCAGCTGAGATGCTTCCACCCAACTGAGCGACATAATCCAGCACCGCTGCGTCAACCTGTTCGTCCGGCTCAGACCCGTGTGACCCCAAAATGTTCACATGGACGTTGCCGTCTCCGAGGTGACCGAACATCACAGGCGTTGCCCCGCTGTCAATTCCCGTGATCACTGACGGTACGTCGGTGACGAATTGGGCGAGTCGAGACGCAGGAAGGGTCACGTCCAGTTTGTGGGGAGTTCCCTGGGTAGCGATTGCTTCAGTGATCTTTTCTCTGTACTGCCACAGTCCTGCCCGGGTAGCCGCGTCCTGGCCAACTGCGACGTCGAGGACGAGAGAGCCTAAGTCGTCGATAGCAACGGCGAGCTGCTCAGTAGGGTCGCTGTCTGACGCAGCTTCGACGATCAGCCATGCTTCGGCGTGGGAGCCGACGGGAATAGAAGCCGAAATGTGGTGCGAAACAAGGTGCATCGCGTCACGAAAGATGACCTCAACGGCTTGGAGACCGAGCACGGAGTGCCGCAACTGAGCTGTCGCTGTGACTGCATCTTCAATCGCCCTAAATGCGAGCATGGCTGAACAGCGCTCGGGTAAATGGGGATGCAGACGCAATCGAGCTTTGGTGATGATCCCCAAGGTGCCTTCGCTGCCGGCGAACAAACCGGGCAGGTTATACCCGGTGTTGTCTTTCTCTAGGCCCTCAAGGTGACTGATGATGGAACCGTCAGCTAATACCGCTTCCACACCGAGCAATTGGTCGCGCATAGGACCGTAACGCACAACGTTGATCCCGCCAGCGTTGGTGGCGATCATGCCGCCAATCGTGCAACTATCTCGAGCCGCCAAATCGACGCCGATGTCAAGCTTGAATGACGCGACATGGTGTTGGGCATCAGACAAAGTGACACCCGCTCCAAGAGTGACCTGCTGAGCCAGTAGATCAACAGGGTCGCAAATGTTGAGACGCAACGTCGAAATAACGACTTCTCCCTGCAGAGGGACGCTTCCCCCAACCAGTCCGGTGTTACCTCCCTGAGGTACGACCGTCAGCCCAGCAGCTGAGGCCACTTTGATGATCTGCGAAACCTCCTGAGTATCGGCTGGTCGGAGAACCACTGGAGTCCGTCCTTGAAATCGACCGGTCCAGTCAGTGGTGTAAGTAGACACCAGATCCGGATCGTGTAAAGCGTGGGCGACACCCACAATTTCTTCAAATTCGTGTAGAACTTTTTCATCGATTGACGTCATCTAGCTAGCCACCGTGAGGCCATAGGCCGCGTTGGGTCAGTACTTCCAGAAGTGTGGAAGGGAGGTCTGTCATTATGCCGTCGACACCAAGGTCGAGAAGCCAGTTCATCTCGTCAGGGTCGTCAATTGTCCATACGTGGACTGCAATTCCGCGGCGATGCATCTGCTCCACAAACCGGCGATCGACTATTGGGATTGGTCCTTGACGAATTGGAACTTGCGCAGCCCGGGCTCGGAAGTCTCTGCTTGGTAATCCCCAAGAGGACAGCCGAGCCTTAAGTACCTCGAGGGGACCCATGCTGAGGCAGATCGCTTCTCCGAATTCGTTATGAAATTTCTTAAGTCGCGCATCAGAAAAGGCACCTACACAAACTCGGTCCAACGCTTTGAGCTCCTTTAGTTCACGGATGAGCGGTTTGACTGCTTGATTTGACTTTGGGTCGATATTCACCTTGAGCTGAGGAAAGGTACGCATCAGTTCGGCGAACAAAGGGATGGGTTCTAACCCACCGACCAACGCGTTCTTTACATCACTCCAACGCAACTCGGAGATCTTTCCCACCTGATTGGTGACACGATCCAGTCGATCATCATGAAAGGCGACAAGCACACCGTCAGCTGTGGCATGTACATCGGTCTCAACGTATTGAAAACCAAGGTCAACGGCCCCTTGGAATGCCGGCATGGTGTTTTCAGGCCAGGCCCCTGCACCGCCCCGGTGCGCGATGGGAACTGGGGCAGGAGCATCTAGGTAAGGATGTGTTGAATGCATAGATGATAAATATCTCGATTCACCGTTAGGTTCCGATGTCAAGCTACTCTCCGCACTAAGTGACTTCCTCCCAGGGCTCACCTTTGAGCCTTTTCGCCCAAGCTTTATCAAAAGACCCAGTTCCTCTCGATGAGGCTGCTTTAGCCCTCAGCGCACACTGCCAACGTCGGACGCTCCAGGTGCCGTTGGAGCTAGACGCCCTAGATGAGTTGGCGCAGCAAGTCACGGATCCGTCGTTTCTTGGTGTTGCTACCTTTTTGTTCGATGACGTGGGCTTCATCGGCGACAACACCGATTATTTCAATCCGCGAAATAGCTATATCGATCACGTAATTGAGAGGAAGTTAGGCATTCCAATATCTCTCGCTGTTGTTGTCATGGAAGTTTCAAGACGGTGCGGGGTACGGACCTACGGTGTGGGCATGCCTGGCCATTTTCTAGTAGGAGATGCGGAGAACTCAGAACAACTGCTTGATCCATTCCGAGGCAGAATCATTGGTCCCCGAGAGGCAGAAAGCCTTTTTAGTTACGTGAATCCTTCCGTCGATTTCCAACCCGAGTTTCTTGCTGGAATTACGAACGATGTCATCTTGTCTCGAATGTTGAACAACCTCCGCCTAATCCATGCCAAGGACCAATCCATAGAGGATTTGATCCGTATTCTTGAGTTGATGGTTTGCTGGGAGGTCCCTTCGCTTGGGGAGGTGAAACAACTGGCCCTCGCACTTGATTCTCTCGGCAGGACGGACCAAGCTGCACGTCAGCTTGACGACATAGCGGCTCGGTCCGATGGAGAGCTAAGAGAACAAATTGAAGTGTTGTCAACGAAATTTTGGCGTCGCTTGAATTGAGAAACCCTGAGCAGCCGTATTGCCAATCAATGGACGAATGGTTGCCCCGAAGAAAGATGAGGAAAGAGCAGATGTTCTATCGCTTTGGGTCCCTCAGAGATGCAGACTATGGCACTACCTACTGGAGCTACCGGAGGATCGATGACGTCGCAAGCTGAAGAAAAACACCTCGATTCGCTGGTTCGGCAGCTCCTGGACGATCACGATCCAAATGGATCCCGAATCGACTTTCTCGGCGCTCAGTATGACCTAGGACTCGCCTGGGCGCATTTCGACGAGGGGCACGGAGGACTAGGCCTAGCCCCGAAACTCCAAGGTCGAGTGAACGCGAAACTTGCTCAAGAGGGTGCGCCAATGTGTTGGCAACGCAACCCGATCGGATATGGAATGTGCGGCCCGACTGTCTATACACATGGAAGCGAAGAACAAAAGAGTAAGTACCTGCGTCCACTCTTCACTACAGAGGAGATTTGGTGCCAGCTCTTCTCTGAACCCTCCGCGGGGAGCGATGTAGCGGGTCTTACAAGTCGCGCCGTGAAAGACGGCGACGAATGGATTGTGAACGGACAAAAGGTCTGGACGACGCTGGCCCACGTTTCACGATGGGGGTGTCTCGTCACCCGAACCGACCCGGAAGCTCCAAAGCACAAGGGGCTGTCATATTTTGTGATTGACATGGACCAAGCCGGTGTGGAGGTCCGACCTTTGAGACAGATGACTGGAGACGCCGAGTTCAATGAGGTCTATTTCACCAACGCACGGATTCCGGATTCGGAGCGGTTAGGGGAAACAGGGGAGGGCTGGAGAGTTGCGCTTACGACGTTGATGAACGAACGCGTTGCCATAGGGGGAGGTCAGTCACCGCGAGGCTCTGGTCCGATTGCTAATTCAGTTCGACTCTGGCGAGAAATGGAACGAAGTCGTCAAGACTCAGCGACACGTGACCGCCTAATGAAGTTGTGGGCGAAGGCTGAAGTTGCTCGACTTACGAATATCCGCGCTAGTCAGAATCGAGCGAAGGGCGTACCAGGGCCTGAAGGGTCAACGGGGAAATTGGCGTTTGCTGAGAACAACAAAAACATTCAGGAATTCAACGTGGAGCTTCTTGGGGCACAGGGAATGCTCTACGACAGCTACTCGATCGAACGGTCGGCCATCGCGATGCGAACAGCAAATACCCAGCGAGGATTCTTGCGTTCAAGAGCTAACTCGATTGAAGGTGGAACCTCAGAAGTGATGCGCAACATTTTGGGAGAACGAGTTCTGGGACTGCCCGGAGATGTAAGAACAGACAAAGACGTTCCTTTTTCAGAAGTGCCCAACAACTAGATCACTAACGGATTGATAGGTGCCCGTGATTCCTGAAGTGGGTGGTCTCGTTGATTGATTTCACACTTCTATGCCCGCCGCTTGAAGCAAGAACGCGAGTGACGGAGGTGTAGTCAACGTCGAACTTCATAAAGTCACGCTCCTCAAAAGAGAGGCAAGAAGCGAGGTAGGCATTAATCACACCTCCATGGCAGACAATGGCTATCCGCTGACCGGAATGCTTTTCGACTAAAAGCTCAACTTCCTCAAGAACTGAGTGAAACCAACCCGACATTGAATCCCCCGGATTGCCTATACCTCCGGAGGCCATGCGCTCCCAAGCCTTCCGATTCGTCTTCTTCAATACTTCCATCGGCACATAAGAACTGGAATCGCGATCGAATTCGCTCAAATGTTCACGCACAGTTGCTTTGAGACCAAGGGCTTCTTCCATTGGTATGGCGGTTTCAACCGCTCGACGCATAGGGCTGCTGTAGAGATGGTGGATGACTTCTTCCTTCAGCCAGTCAGCAACCGCCGCGGCTTGGAGGTGCCCCACTTCCGCCAATGGAGGATCAGCGGGAGTGCCATCTGAGGTTTGAACGTGTTCGGGTCTTCCATGGCGAACGAAAATCAACTCCATTACGGGACCATAGGGCGTTGAGCGCCCACAGTGCTACTTCTTCTCGGGTGACGATCCGATGAACACTAAAAAATTTTTCTGGCCTTTTGGATAACTCTCGGTACCGTGGAGGTCATGGCACGGCGCACCAAAATCATCGCCACTATCGGACCGGCTTCCGAAGATGAAGCGACGCTTCGCGGCATGATCGAAGCAGGTATGGACGTTGCCCGGATTGGGTTGGCTCACGGGACACTCGATGAACAAATAGCAAAATTCAGGATGGTCCGGTCGGTAGCCTCCGCCGTCGGAAAACATGTCGGGGTTGTTGTCGACCTCCCCGGACCTAAGATCCGTTGCGCGCCTTTCGTTGACGGAGGAATCGAACTCCTCGAAGATACGCAGGTCTCAATTGGGGTAGAGGGTGAGACGAGCACGGATGACTTCATAAGCGTCGATTATCCGAATCTGCTTAAAGATTTTCATCTTGGCGACAGTTTGACCTTCGGTGATGGGAAGGTCGTCGTCAACATAGAGGAAAGAGAAGGGGACAGGCTAAAAGCTCGCGTTGCCCATGGTGGGCGACTTGAAGGCCGACCCGGGCTTCATGTGCCGTCGGATCGCCTGAGGCTTAGCTCTCCAACTGAACACGATTTAGCCTTGTTGGATACATTCGTTGAATTGGGTACCGACATGGTGGCCGTGTCATTCGTGCGTTCCGCTCATGATATTCGGCGCTTGGGGGTTGAGCCGGCGCCACGGGGCCCCATGATTGTCGCGAAGATAGAAACGAAGGCCGCTGTCTTGAACCTCGAAGGTATCATCGAGGCTTCTGGGGCGGTCATGGTCGCTCGGGGAGATCTAGGCTCGGAAGCAGACATTGAAGAACTCCCACACCTACAAAAGCACATCATTCAAGAATGTATTGCTCTTGGTCGGCCGGCGATCACAGCTACCCAAATGCTCGAATCAATGGTGTCGGCACCGACCCCAACACGTGCTGAAGCATCTGACATAGCGAATGCTGTCTTCGACGGCACTTCTGCAGTCATGCTAAGTGGAGAGACAGCAATTGGCAGAGATCCCATTAACTCGGTTAAGACGATGGCGCGAATTACGGCTCGCGCTGATGAGAAATTCAATTATGAAGCTTGGGTTGAGCACATCCAAGCTATTCGTAAGGGAGCTAAATCGGATGCAGCGTACTTGCGGGTCACTGACGCACTCACGATGGCAGCAGCTCGCACAGCAACTGATACTGATGCGGAAGCAATCATCTGTTTAAGTCGCTCAGGCTTTACGGTACGTAGCGTCGCTCGTTTCCGCCCCACCGTTCCACTATTTGGCATGACCTTCGACGACAGGACAGCCAATCAACTCTCCTTGTCATGGGGAACTCGCCCTCTGGTCTTTAATGAGCAATCGACACCAGCGGCTACAGCTGAAGAAGCAGTAGCCACGGCTGCCCGCGTGGGAGTCGTTCGATCAGGTGACACTGTGGTCGTGGTGTCCGGTTCGAGCGCGGCGACGCATGCTACCGACACCCTTAGGGTGCTAAGAGTCCCCTGATTCGTGTCGAAGTCTTGGTTTTTGGACGCCGGTCTAGCCGTATATTGCGCTCCAGCGAACACATCGAAATTGCAGATCCTGATGGTTCACGGATCAGTCGACCGTGCGGCCGGCTTGATTCGGGTTGCCCGGAACCTGCCTGATTACCGAGTTGTCCGATACGACAGGCGTGGCTATGGCCGTTCTGAAATGGAGTCCAGAAATATCTCTTTCGAAGAACACATAGACGACCTAGAAAATCTAATCGGTGAGGTGCCGACAGTTATTTTCGGTCACAGCTATGGCGGAAGCGTTGCGTTAGGCGCGGCAGAGCGAGAGAACAAGTCGATACGCGCCGTGGTTTGCTATGAGGCTCCGCGTGGATGGGAAGAGTGGTGGCCGCCTCCGCCGCCGGTCGATGTCGAGCCAGGTGACGCTGCGGAACACTTTGTGCGTCGCATGATTGGAGAAAGTCGCTGGGAGGCTCTACCTGCAAGAAGTAGGCGGCGGCTACGCGCTCAAGGCGCTCTTATGGTTCACGAGCTCAATACCCAGACGACACGGCCGTATGCCGTCGCAGACATCAAAGTACCCATTTACGTCGGAGTAGGGGAATTGTCAGGAGCGCACGCCCAACGAGCAGCGGAACTCACTGTGGAAGAAGCAGCGAGGGGTTTCCTAATCAGGGTTCAAGGAGCGAAACACGACGCTCCTATGTCTCATCCTTCCCAGATTGCCGCGATAATCCGAAGGGCAATTGACGGAGTTTTCTGATGAGTTCGCGGTGGCGTAGGTAAAGTCAAAACATGTCTGAACAGCCGATTCACCTTTCGACTGGGGGATTACCGGAAACGATTATCCCCAACTACGACAACGAAGCCGTCGCCGCTCTTTCTGTAGCTCTGGGATCTCCCGAAACACAACGGAAAGCTTTGGTGGCTGGCGTGGCCGCTAATTGGCCTAGATATTTGGACGTTTGGGTGGCATTGGGGCGGCTTTCGACCGACCCAATTGAAAGGTATGCGTATTTCCGTGTTGGGTATCACCGGGGCCTTGACACATTGAGGGCCTCGGGCTGGCGAGGTAGCGGCTATGTCAGATGGTCCCATGAAAGCAATCACGGCTTCCTCCGAGCGCTCCTGGGTCTCTACAGATCCGCAAATGAAATAGGTGAGACTGACGAAGCCGAACGCTGCGCTCAGTTTTTGAGCCAGTTGGACCCCACGGGAGTCCCCGAAGAGGAATGAGCGTCACTGGGGCTATTTTGTGCGGCGGGGAGTCGTCTCGAATGGGGCAGGACAAGGCCACTCTCATGCTTTCCGGCCGAACAATGGCCAAGTGGGTGGCAGACGCTATGACCCAAGCCGGTGTCAACAACATAGTTACGCTTGGCGGTGAACCACAGCCTGACCTGGTCTCCTTACCAGATACCCGACCGGGTACGGGCCCCTTGGGTGCTTTGATCGGGGCACTAGAAACATTCGGGGACGTTCTGATATGTCCCTGCGACGTCCCCTTGATTTCCCAAGGTGTTTTCACATCGGTTATCGAGGCCGCTATGACAGGTGAAAAGCCCGTGGTACTGGTACAGAGCGACCACCTACAACCACTTATCGGTCTATATAAAAAAGCCGCAGTAGATATCTTGGCAACAGGATATGAACAGGGGGCACGAGGTCCGAAGCAAATCCTGACTCCCAGAGACTTCGATCTTGTTGATGCAACTATCGAGGAAGTGCAAAACATCAACACCCCCCAAGAATTTGAGCAGCTGAGAGACTCCCTAGGCGCTTCGAAATCCTAGAGCTAGGGGTATCCTCTGAGCCAGAGGTGACCGCATGGGTGTTCCCGAAATTTCTGTGGATGAGTTAGCTGCAAAGGTGAACTCAGGCGCGCAAATTCTAGATGTACGGGAACTTGATGAATGGAATGAAGGGCGCGTCTCTGGAAGTCAACTCATTCCGTTGGGAGAAGTAATTGACCGATGCGATGAAATTTCAACCACCGAACCGGTGTATGTGATCTGTCGTAGTGGAGTTAGAAGCGCCAGCGCCTGTGAATACCTCCGAACTCGAGGTGTCGATGCGGTCAATGTGGCGGGTGGAATTCTGGCTTGGCTGGATTCTCAACGCGAAGTC
>JASMKJ010000140.1 GCA_030749275.1 Acidimicrobiales bacterium | reverse complement strand
CCAGCCGTTGGGACCATCGCCAATTCCCTCTTCATCGTGGCGTGCAACCAGATCTGGAGGGACTACGGGGTGCCACTGCGGAACACCGCATCCACCTATTCGAAGTCGAAGAAGATCGACTTCCAGAACGGATTCGAGCGCGCCATGCCGGCGATGCTTTCTGCGCTTTCAGGCGCATCCAGCGTCCACCTTCATGGGGGAATGTACGGCGAGTTGAGTCACAGTCCCATCCAGTCTGTGCTCGACGACGACATCGCAGGCATGATCGGCCGGTTCATCGAGGGATTCGACGTCAACGAGGAAACCCTGGCTCTCGATCTCATCCATTCGGTCGGCCCGATTCCCGGGCAGTTCCTGGACACCGAGCACACTCAGCGCCTGTGGCAACAAGACCAGTACCTGCAGGAGTGCGCCGATTCCCTCAGCTATCCCGAGTGGATCGACAGGGGAAAGCAGGATTGCATCGACTATGCACAGGGCCGGATGAACGACATTCTGGCAACCCATGAGGTGCGACAGGAGCTCAGCGCAACTGAGTCAGACGAGATAGCAGACATACTGGCCGAAGCGGAAAACTTCTACATCGAGCGCGGGGATATCGAGGCCGATTGATCCGAACCGCGAGATGGGCCGGGTCAGGACCCGCCTTCTATGTAAGCGATCACTTTTCTAACATCAACCTCGACCTCCGAGCCATGGACAACCTCGACCATGGTTCCCGGCAGAATTGACTTCATCTTGATCACGATCTTGTTGTTCTCGATCTCGGCGATCAGCTGGCCGCGAGCGATGGTGTCACCTATCTCCACCAGCCACGACACAATGACGCCGTCCTTCATGTCCTATCGGAGTTTGGGCATCAGCACTGGGACTCGCATCAGGCATTAGTCACTCTGCGGGCCGCGTCCGCGATCTGGGTTGGGCTACATCGAAGACGGCACCTAGATCCACCCACTACGCCTCATCGAAGGCTAGACTTAGTAGAGGTGTGCCGCGTTTCCACCAAAGATCTTTTCTTGTTCGACTTCAGGGCGAACGGAGAGAATCTCCCGATAGGCCTGGACGATCGCCCCATAGTCGCTCCAAAGGCTGTCTACTGGCCAATTACTGGCGAAGATCGTTCGGTCATCGGAAAAACAATCGATGCAATGATCCACCCAAGGTCGGATTCGTTCGGTGTCCCACTCGTTATCGCCCATACCCAACCCTGAAACTTTGCAGTAGATGTTCTCACATTCGGCAATCCTCGCGATCCCGCCCATCCAGTTCCCGAAATACTCCTTGGTCCGCTCGGTCGGAAACCCGGCGTGGTCAAGGACGATCACAACCCCCGGATGCTGTTCGGCAAGCAAAGCCAACTTCTCCATGTCCTCCCACTTCACATCAAGGCTGGCAATCAGCCCATACTCCTCGAGGAGGGCGAATCCCCGATGGAAGTCAGGGTGCACGAGGTAATCCCCGTATGAGAAGTCACGAATCCCACGCATGTTTGGGTACTGGCAGTGTCGCTCGAGCAATTCTGAGACCTTGGGATCGCGTAGGTCGGCCGAACCAACAATCCCGTGGGGAAAGCCATGCTCATCCGCCAATCCTTGCAACCACTTGGTCTCGTCCACCGGATCCTCAGAACCAATCGCAGCCTGGACGTGAATCGACTTGGCAACACCCCAACCTTCAACATCCAGTAGGTAGTCAAGGATCTCGTAGTTCGATTCGGCCAGCCTGCCCAACTGGGGGCCAATGATCGGATGGACAAAGTCCGGGTCCTGAAGATGCGACCAGTGCAACTCAGGGTGCTGGAGGTTCCACAGATGCATGTGGGCATCAACGATCAGGGGCTCCACTGTCAGAACTCTCCTTTGATGGATGATCGCCGCGAACTCCTGCTAGACGCTCGAT
>JASMKJ010000139.1 GCA_030749275.1 Acidimicrobiales bacterium | reverse complement strand
TCGATGAGTCAGCAAACGTCTACGCGCAAGACTTTGTGAGGCAAAAAATTGCGGACATCGTCGATGATCCGTCCGTCGCTGCGAAACTGACTCCTCACCACACAATCGGTTGCAAGCGATTGGTGATCGACACCGACTACTTCGAAACCTTTAATCGCCCCAACGTTCATCTCGTTGATGTCGACGACGACCCAATTCGCGCGGTCACCCAGCGCGGTCTGGCCACCCAAGCGAACGAATTTGAATTTGATGTCCTAATCTTCGCAACTGGTTTTGACGCGATGACGGGGTCAATACTCCGGGTGGAAATCACAGGCAGGGACGGACTAACGATTCAAGAGAAGTGGGCCGCGGGCCCGCGAACTTACCTCGGATTGACGATTCCAAGCTTTCCAAATATGTTCGCTATTTCGGGCCCCGGCAGCCCATCGGTGTTGACCAACATGATCATTTCTATCGAGCAGCACGTTGAATGGATCAGCGACTGCATTCGTTGGCTCGACGCGAAGGGTGCTTCGACTATTGAAGCAGAACTCGGTGCGGAGCAGGAGTGGGTCGAACATGTGAATGCGAAAGCACAAAGAACTTTGTTCCCGAGCTGCAATTCCTGGTATCTAGGGGCAAATGTGCCGGGCAAAACCCGCGTTTTCATGCCGTTACTAGGATTTCCCGGGTATGTCCGTCGTTGTGAAGAAGTTGCCGCAAACGATTATGAAGGATTCGTGATCCAGTGAAAGAACTCGAACTACTGACAGAAGGTTGGGGGCTGATTGAAGCACCCAGGGTGGACGAACAAGATCGGCTGTACTTCTCGGATGTCCCCAACGGAGGGGTCTATCGCCGATCGCCAGATGGTGAGATCGAAACGGTCATTCCTAAACGTCGGGGCGTTGGTGGGATGGTGTTTCACAGCGATGGAGGCCTCGTTGTCAGTGGTCGCAATGTCCAACATGTTCGTGATGGAGAAACAAAGGTCCTGTTCGACCCAGGATTCCCCGGCTTCAATGATTTGCACACGGATTCTCTTGGTCGGGTGTATGTCGGATCGCTGAAAGTCGATCCTTTTGAAGAGGGCGCCGAAAATCCGGGTGGAGAGCTTTGGCGAATAGGACCTGACGGTGAATCCACCCAACTCTACGATGGTGTTCTACTTACCAACGGCATCGGCTTTTCTCCAGATGGGTCGCGGCTCTACCACGCCGACAGTGTTCCCGGCCGAGTATGGGTTTCAGATGTAGACGGGGATTCTGTATTCAACAAGAGAGTTTTTGTCGAGGATCGCGTAAACGCAACTGACGGACTTGCTGTAGATGTCGAAGGAGGAATCTGGGTGGCGCAGCCAAATGGGGGGAAAGTCCAACGTTACGCACCAGACGGAACAGAAGACATGCACATTGCCATCCCTGATCCAATGGTGACCAGCTTGTGTTTCGGTGGAGCGGACCTTAAAGACTTGTACGTGGTCACCGGAGGCCAGAGTTCCCTAGGGGGATGCATTTACCGGACAAGAGTTAACGTCGCAGGAGTCCCAGTCCCTGAAGCCACAATCTAAATTCGACACTTCCACCAGCACTAGAGATGAACACATGCGAGAGACACCGTTTTATTGGTCACACGGCGATGAGCAAAGCGATGTGCTTTTTTGCATGCACGGCATCGGTTCTTGCGCAGATGCCTTCTTGTCTCAGCGAGGCTTAGCGGACGAACTCAAGCTTCGGCTAATCGCATGGGATGCCCCCGGATATCGGTACTCCGTGGACCCCACGACCGAACCAGGAATCGACGGATGGGCCGATGCGGCAGCGAATCTGATTCGTTCCTTGGGTTGTGAGCGTGCCATTGTGCTTGGGGTTTCGTGGGGCGGAGTCACCGCTACACGTTTAGCTATCCGCAACCCCGAACTAGTCTCGGCCCTTATTTTGGCGGACTCCAGTGTCGGCTCAGGAACCAACGCCAAGCAAGCAGATGCCATGCGTAGTCGAGCGAGCACCCTAACCGAATTAGGAGCCGCTGAGTTTGCCCGCCAGAGATCACCACTTCTAGTTGCCGAAGGCACTCCCCGGCGCATCGTTGAACAGGTTGAACGCTTGTTCGCGGACTCGATTCGGATGCCTTCATACCAGTGGGCATGTAACTCAATGGCAGAGACCGATCACCGAAATTCATTGGAGTCGATCGCCGCGCCCACCCTAGTTATCTGCGGTGACGAAGATAAGGTCACTCCGCCGAAGCTTTCGGCGGAACTCGCCCAAGGAATAGTGGGATCGACACTTGAACATGTTGAAGGTGCGGGCCACTTGGCTAACCAAGAACGTCCAGATGATTTCAACGCGAAAGTGGCGCAGTTTGTGCGTTCAATTAGTTAGCAAACCCAGTTTCCACTTGTGAACTTCAACGAGGTGGCATTCTGATGCCACCGTCACATCGAATGGTTTCTCCATTCATGTATGGGTTAGTGATGCACTCCATGACCATAAACGCGAGTTCTTCTCCATAACCCAGACGCTTGGGGAAAAGCACGC
>JASMKJ010000138.1 GCA_030749275.1 Acidimicrobiales bacterium | reverse complement strand
GGACCCCGTTATGTGCCACGCGACCTCGCTTGCTAGGAATGCGATGTATCTTCCGATCTCGTCAGGGTCTGGTATCCGACCAGTCAAATTGGGTGTCACATTTTCTAGGGCCCAACGTTGGACTTCTTCCCATCCGCGCCCCTCGTGGCGGCCGGCACGTTCCTCTAACATTTCTCTGACCTCGTCCGTGGCGATGATGCCTGGACTAATCAAGTTTGCTGTTACCCCAGAGTCACGAAGTTCCTTTGCCAGGCTTCGCACGAGAATGGGTAGAGCGGCCTTGGCAGCGTAGTAGTCAGGGTTGTTGCGGCCCGGTCGTTCAGTACCGACGGTTCCCAGAAAAATTATTCTTCCCCATCTCTGTTTCTTCATAGCCGGGAGGACGCTTTGAGTGAGTCGAACTCCCGCAACAACATTTATTTCCCACGCGTCGTGCCATTGTTGGGCAGGTTCACTCCAAGATGTATTGCCCGGCGTTCCGTAGTTGTTAACCAGAACATCAACGGAACCGCAGGCTTGTTCGGTTTGAGAAATTATTGATTCGACCCCATCTGAAGTTGTGAGGCTGCCGTGGACTGCCACAGCATTGCCACCCTGGTCTCGAATTTGTTGCACAACATCGTCTGACTGGCCTTCTTCGTGCCCGTGAACCGCGACGACGGCCCCTTCGTTCGCGAATACTCTCGCCGTCCCTGCTCCGGTTCCCCGATAAGACCCGGAGATGAGGACCACTTTGTCTTTTAATCCAAGGTCCACCAAAGCCCCTAACTCTCTAATCGATCAGTTTCGCCGTCGCGGTCGCTACGTCCAGCAAGCGGTCATCATTTCCCACGTCAACAATTCTTATTCTGCTCGTCACTGAACCCTCATCAACTCTGAGTGGTTCACCTTCGACCCTAAATGGACCCGATTTAGCTTGAGCTAGGTAGTGAACCTCCGCTTCGACGCATCGCATTGGTCTCCCAAGGGTCAAGTTGCCCATATGTGCAGCCATCGCGTCAACGAGAACAGCGACAGCGCCTCCTTGTATGGAGCCAAACGAATTGTGAATTCGTGAGTGGTGGGGCAATTCCATGACTGCCTGATCCGAATGGGCCTTGATCCTTAAATAGTCATCGAGCATCGGACGCGGGTTCTCTTCGTCCTCGGCGTAATCAACTATCCGTCCTCGTGCAGTTCCCACGCTGGGGTTATCACTCCGGGCTGGCAAGCGGGCGTAGGTGCAGATCGACCGAGCCACCTCACCGTGCACATCACCGATAACGGTTTCCGTGACCACGTTGTTTCGTCCAATTCGCAAAGGTCGACACTGGGCGGTGACTTCGTTCCCTTCTGCTCTTCGCGTCACCACTGTGCCGAGTTCTAGGGTGGCAACCCAGTCAGGATCAACTTGCAGAACTCCATGATGCCCTGCCACCGAATCAACAAGAGTCGCTATGGCACCCAAGCGCAGCCAACCTCCGCTATCAAGTAAGTCCGGGAGAATCGGCATCGTGGCACTCACATGGCCGTCATCGTCTACCTGGTGACGTAGGCGAAGGTGCCTGAGGATGTGACGTTCGGGAGGGTAGGAGCGCTTCATTCTCAAGACTTTTTGGAGGCTAAGAGCTGTTCGAGTTCACTCCACAACTCAGCGGTAGCGTCCGCTAAGGCATCAAGATCGCCTCCGTTTGCGATGATGAACTGAGCCACTGCTCTGCGTTCTTCGTCCGAGGCCTGCAATTCGATTCTTGCCAGCGCGTCTTCTGGTTCGATTCCTCGTTGATCTTGAAGGCGAGTCAATCGTTGTGACATGGGGGCTTCAACCACTACGACCACTTCATAAGGATGTCTCGTTTCATATCCAAGGCGGCTTTCTACAAGAACAGCCATGTCGTATACGACAATCGGGTCTGATTTTTTGAGGGAGTCAACAGCTTCGTCTAGAAGTTCATTGATTGCCGGGTGAGAAATCTCTTCGAGAGCTGTCAACTGCTCTTCATCACCGAACACTATTGAGGCTAAAGCTGCCCTATCGATACCACCGTCATTCGATGCCACCGTTGGCCCGAATCGATCGACGACCGAAGAGACCGCTAACCCCCCAGGTTCGATGACCTGACGGCCGAGAGCGTCCACGTCAATGACCTCAGCACCTAAGTCGGATAAAAGAGCTGCGACCGTGGACTTACCGACTCCCATTCCCCCTGTCAGACCGACAATCAACATCAGTTTGTTGAGGCTATCCGCCGACGCGACCTTCGGGAGCATCCGTTGGGGGTCCAGCGAAGGCTTGCGCTATTTCCATCCACTCGGCTGCAAGATCTCCCCGAATCTCTAGTTCTGCTTCTCGAGCTCGGCGCCTTTGAGTTACAACCAAACAAAATTGGTAGGAGTCAGCGATTACTGCGTCTTCGCATTCCTCAGGGCCCCAAGTCCATATTTCTCCACTCGGGGATGTCAGTTCCACGCGCACCGGGGATTCGGGTGGCTGAAGTCCCCGATTGACATAACTCCATCCTCGGGTTGTCACTCCGATGTGGGCCACATGTCGCAGGCGATCGGTTCTTGGATACTCGGCGCCAAAGGTGTCTGCCACATCGTGGCTATGGGACCACGTCTCCATCAGGCGAGCAGTAGCGAAAGACAAAGCACTCATGTCGGGTCCAAACCATGGAATACGGTCTTTGGGTTCCAATGCCCTGAAGGCCTCTGTCATTCGAATTCTCTCATCGGAAAACCACCGCCAAAGATCAGACCCATCCAATGAACGGACATCCAAACCCCCGAAGCTGTGAAGGTCGCCCTCGCCCCGGAGCATCTGCTCTTTGGTTTCCTCAAAACCCGATGGGTCCAACACCGCGAGACTCGCAGCTACGTCAGCCATGCCTAGATGGATGATCGTCTCATGGCTATCCCAACCGTCTGCGGGGGTTGGCAAGCGCCATTCGTCTTCAGTTAGCCCTGCGACTACTCCTCGCAGCGCTTCGGTCTCAGCATCAAGGTCATCACATATTCCCCTCATATTGGGGACCCTACACCGCTAGGGCGATGCACTTCTGATTGAACCAATTTGGCGGCTACCGTAAGCATCACCTGCACACCCTCGGAGGCATCGTGACTCATCCTCTCTGGATTCCAAGTTCAACTCGCCGCGAGAGTTCTAACTTGTGGAGGTTCGCTGAGTTCGTTGGATTTTCCCTTGAAAGTAACTCCTACCAGGATCTGCATCAGTGGTCGATCCAAGACCAGTTCTCGTTTTGGAGGGCTGTGTGGGATTTCGCTTCTGGTGTCGGTGATCTAGGAAAAACAAGCCACATCGGCGAAAGCGGTCCCGAGGTTCGTTTTTTTCCTGACGCAAGGTTCAACCTTGCAGAAAACTATTTGAGGCGATCTGGTGACGACATCGCTATCACCTATCGAGGCGAGAACGTCGTGGA
>JASMKJ010000137.1 GCA_030749275.1 Acidimicrobiales bacterium | reverse complement strand
TGAAGAGACTCCAAGGCGTAGTCGAAACAGTGGAAGAAGTGTCAAAACATCTGGGTTTAGTTGGTCGAACCGCAGGACGCGCCGCCTCGGTACCTTTCATCAAAACGAAGGCGATCATCGCTGGAGCCAAATCAGGACTTGACCGCATCAAGCATGGCCGAACTAACAAGCCGAGATGAGCGCGATTTGATGAAGTTCGTGGCAGGCTATACGCGTGCTTAAACGACTTAGGTGGTTGCTACTGGGAGGTCTATTTGGGGCGGGTAGCTCACTATGGGTTCGTCGCCAGTTTCGTCATCTAGCGGAACGATACGCACCAGTTCGAGGTACAGCCACTGTCGCCGGAGCCGCCCGCAGAATAGGGCGCGATTTGCGGGATGCTTGGGCTGATGGACAACGTCAGATGCGCGATACTGAAACGAAACTCCGGGCGGAACAGACAAAGGTTTCTAATCGTTATTGAAAGGACCGAGTTCCCACAGCAACACCTCGGTACCATCTTGAGGCATGCAAGCAGGTGAATTGCGGGAAGCATTCTCAAAGTTCTGGAACGAACGCGGCCATGAAGTCCGCGGGTCTGCAAGCCTCATCCCTCATGAACCTTCGTTGTTGTTCACCGTGGCCGGAATGGTGCCCTTCATGCCCTATTTCTTGGGTGAAGAACAGCCGCCGGCATCGAGATTGTGCACCATCCAAAAATGCGTTCGCGCCGGAGGTAAACACAACGATTTGGACGACATAGGGCGAACGAACCGCCACTTCACCTTCTTTGAAATGATGGGCAATTTCAGCTTTGGTGATTACTTCAAAGCCGAAGCCATACCTTGGGCATGGGAGTTTGTTACCGAAGTCCTTCGATTAGAAAAAGACCGGCTCTGGGTCACCGTCCATGTCAGTGACGACGACGCAGAAGAAATTTGGACCACGGCTGTTGGTTTGCCGTCTGAACGCATACAACGCCTTGACAAAGACAACTGGTGGGCCGCTGGAGATACAGGGCCCTGTGGTCCCTGCAGCGAAATTTTTTACGATCTAGGACCTGAATATGGAGCAGATGGTGGCCCGGCGGAAGGCGGAGAAGATCGATTTATCGAAGTATGGAACCTCGTCTTCATGCAGTTCTCCAACGATGGCTCAGGCGAACTCACCCCACTCCCGCAAACAGGCATTGATACTGGAGCGGGACTAGAAAGACTTCTAGCGGTACTCCAAGGAGTGCCCTCGGCATGGGACATAGATCTATTCGCACCGCTGTTGTCCGAAGCGGAACGAATCACTGGTCTTGAGTACGGCCAAGATCCGGCTGTCGACATTTCCATGCGAATCTTTGCTGATCACGCCCGGGCTACTGCCCTGCTAATCAGCGATGGCGTTTTCCCCTCCAACGAAGAACGGGGCTACGTGCTTCGCCGGATAATCCGACGGGCTGTCCGACATGCTTGGACCTTGGGAGTAGAAGAGGTAGTGATGCCTCGACTAGTCGAGGTCGTCTGTGACGTTATGGGCGACCATTACTCCGAACTCCGAGAACAACTTGAGCTAGTCAAAGACGTAGTTGGTCGCGAAGAAGAACAGTTCCGTCGCACATTAGCCACCGGGTCTCAGATCCTGGACGAGGCCGTGACCACCCTCAACCAGGGTGAAGCGCTCCCCGGGAGTATCGCCTTCCAACTCCATGACACTTTCGGCTTCCCGGTAGAGGTTACTGAGGAAATTCTCAGCGAACGAAACCTCACTTTGGACAAAGAAGGTTTCGATGAAGAGATGAACCAACAACGAGAACGAGCTAGATCCGCAAGGTCAGAGGGGCCTACGGTCGCTAACGAGGCATATCGAGAAATCTTGAATCAATTTGACGTAACGGAGTTCATACGAGATTCCGGTGTTGTGCATGATGCTCAAGTGTTAGCTGTGATTCAGGTGGATGACACCCAGGTTGAAGTCTTTCTTGACAAAACACCCTTCTACGCCGAAAGCGGCGGCCAGATCGGAGACACGGGGACGATCACAACCAAGAGTGGTGTCGTTGCAATTGATGACTGCACTTATGCCCTCCCTGGATTGCATCGACATGTGGGCCGGATAGTTGAAGGAACCGTCGGTTCTTCTTCGGAGGCCGTTGCTGAAATAGACGATGAACGACGGTCCGCGATACGTCGAAACCACACCGCCACTCACATACTTCATTGGGCATTGAGAGAAGTGCTTGGAGAGCATGTGCAACAAGCAGGCTCACTAGTTGCCCCTGATCGGCTGCGTTTCGACTTCAACCACTTCGAAGCCGTAACTACTGACGAACTTTCAAGAATTGAAGACCTCGTTAACACAGAACTATTAACCAACGCACCATGCCGACATTACGAAACGACGATGGAACATGCCCAAGAAGCTGGAGCGATCGCTTTCTTTGGCGACAAATACGGAGACATGGTCAGAGTTCTAGAAGCGGGTCAACATTCTTTAGAACTATGTGGCGGTACTCACGTCAACGCTCTAGGTGACATTGGTCATCTGAGGATTATTTCGGAGAGCAGCATCGGTTCCAATATCCGACGGGTTGAAGCGATCACCGGCTTAGCAACGGTCGAACGACTCCAAACCGACGAGAACCTGATCGCGAAAATGAGTGAGATTTTGAACACATCCACTGATGAGTTGTTGGACGCGTTGCAACGCCGCCTAGGAGAAATGAAAGATTTGCGGAGCCAAATCAAGGCCCTTCGACAAGTCACCGCCGGAGCGCGCGCCAATGAGTTAGCCGACAATGCAGAAGAAGGCGTCGTGGTTGCCCGATTAGACGGTATGGAACGCGACGAACTCCGAGACCTTGCCGCAGCGATAAGAGATCGACCACAAATCCGCGCTGTCGTATTGGCAGGCACCCCAGACGGAGGAGGGGTAGCACTTGTTGCCGCCGTTCCACCGGAAGGCGAATTTGAAGCAGCTGAACTTATCGACGAAGCAGCGCAGGCGATTGAAGGGGGCTTCGGTCGCAAGGGCAACCCCCCATTGATAGTCGCCGGTGGCAAAAACGTAGATGGGATTGAACAAGCACTAGACAGCGCGCGACGTGCTGCAGGTATAGGGGGAG
>JASMKJ010000136.1 GCA_030749275.1 Acidimicrobiales bacterium | reverse complement strand
GACTTGTTGAGGGGGTTAACCACGGTGGCCGATGGGTCGGACCCTTGGTGGGAGTTGGACAATCGAGGAAAACGCGGAATTGTTGTCGATCTGAAGACCCAAGAGGGGCGAGACGTAACGCACACAATTGCTGCATCCTGTGACGTGGTCGTCACCAATCTAACCATGGAACGCCAATCGCAATTTCAATTGACTGACCATGACTTGCGGCAGAACCATCCAGAGCTCATCCACGTGACTTTGACCGGCTACGGGAACACCGGCCCAGATCAGGATCGGCTCGGATTTGACTACACCGCGTTTTTTAGTCGCGGTGGGGTCATCAACACAATGGGCGAACCGGGGCACACTCCGCCGGCTGCTCGCCCCGGCCAAGGCGACCACACCACGTCTTTGGCGATCTTGTCATCAATATTGCTTGCTTTAAGAGAACGTGACTTAAGCGGTGAAGGTCAAGCGGTTTCAGTCGCGCTCATGCACACCGCTATATGGACCATGAGTTCGGATCTGTCGGTAGGGCTAGCCACCGGCGAGGCACCCGGACCGATTATGCGCATCGAGACGCCATCTCCTCTAGTCGGGCGATTTCGTTGCGCCGACGACCGCTGGATCATGTTGACCATGCCAGCTGAGGGTTACTGGGAACCTTTTTGTGTCGTGCTCGACAGACCCGAATGGCTAGAAGATCCGAGGTTCGCGAGTGTCGAGACACGTGCTGAGCATGGACCCGAGCTGATGATTCTGTGCGACGAAATTTTTGCTGCCGCTGATGCCAGTGTGTGGGCTGAACGACTTGACTCAGCCGGCATGGTGTGGGGACTGATACAAAATCTCGATGAGGTCATATCCGACCCTCAATCAGAAGCGTTGGGAGCATTTAAAGAAATCCCCAATGCCGAATATCCGCATCGCACAGTCGCTCCCCCATTTGATCTTCGAGGATCAGAGGTGTCTATAAAGGGACCGGCCCCCCGCCCCGGTGAACATTCGGTCGAAATCTTGTTGGAGGTCGGTCTCAGCGAACAAGAAATCGGCGACCTGTTCGAGAAAAAAGTTGTCAGCTAGTCGCCAACGACCGAACTCATTTGAGCTAGGCACCAGTACTCGGGAGGGTCAGTCATTTTGTAGTCGAATTTGTCGGTATCTAGCGGGCACTGATCATCAGCGTCCATCGGGAATGTTTTGATTACCTGACGCGCACCCATTTCTTCGCACCGAGCGCCTCCTCGAAGCGTTCCGTCCTCTCGGACAACAACACACTCTTTCTCACTAACGGGACGTTGCCATCGTTCCGGCCGGCTATTCGTCGCAAAAGCCGAGAAGACAAAAATTCCGACCCCGATGGCGCCAATAACAAGCCACGGAAGACCTCGAAGTACAGTCGCCACGACAGCGTTACCGACCTCAAACCCCGGTGGGTCTGATGCTTCGAGATCAAACCAATCTTCGGACCAGGTTTCCTCGACTTCAATCGGAGAATCTTTTGTTTGGTGCAGCTCTTCGTCATAGGAGATCTTTAGCTTGTCGGACCCAAGCACACGCCAGGCCTCGTTAATGGCGCGCATCTTGAGTTCCGCTCGTCGACGTTGCTCATCGGTTGCATCCACCAGAGCATCGGGGTGATTCATCCGAGCAGCAGCGACCCACGCTTGGCGAATGGTTTCGTAATCCGCTTCCGGGTTGATTCCCAGCGTTGCGTAGTGATTCATCGGCACGGTGATGGACCTCCACAAGGCAAGTTACCG
>JASMKJ010000135.1 GCA_030749275.1 Acidimicrobiales bacterium | reverse complement strand
CCGCGCTATTCCTCGCATCGGACCTGGCGCGTTACGTAACAGGTCATGATCTCGTCGTGGACGGGGGTTTCTCCGTATGGTGATCGCGCTAGACAAGAGCGAACGCAACTCTGGTAGCCGAACAGTCTTCTTTCTGGACTACGAACTGTGGCTTGATGAGGTTCGGTGGCTCAATGGCTTGAGGCTCAGTCATGGGTTCGACCAGAGGGAGAATGGGCTGTGAGTATTCTCGGTCGACTTGGAGCAATGGTCCGCGCGACGAGGGAGAGGCGTCTTGGGTCGGCGATCGCGTCAAGGGCGCGGTTACTCCCATATGCGATTCGTGATCCCGCAGGCAGTCGTGTCGAACTTCATTGTCCTGAGTACGTCAAGCCGAGTGGTGAAGCGGTCGAGGTTGAGATCGTGGACCGCGTGTTCAAGGCGTACCGCGCGATGGTCGAGTATCGGGCCAAGATCGACGAGTTGTATCAGCCGTCGTCGCTATGGCAGCAAACCCTGGATGCCTGTTATTGGCCCCTGGCGGCTGGTATTGAGAAGTGTGATAAGGACGTGTTCCACCACTTCTTGGCCAACTTTGGCGCCTGGAGGACGAATCTAGGGGTTGAAAACGTAGCTCTTATTAGGGAGAACAGCAGATCGGTTATTCGTCGTCGCTGGCTACAGCACCAGGTCTTCTTGAACCAGGTCCAGATATGGAGGTGGTACTACAACGACCGGAACCCTCTTGAACTCCTTTCATATCCGCGCCACGGAAACCAGTCAGGAGCCTTCGTAGATGGTGTGTTCGTTGGAGTTGGAAGCGTCGGGGTGGAGATTCATGGAGAGTTGATCTCCAACCTGATAAGCGACATCGATCGGCCAGTATTGGCGGATCTGGGAGCCGGATACGGCAAGTTCGACTACTTCTGCCTACGGGACCATGAACGGTTCTGTTTCATCGACTTCGATCTTCCCGAAACACTCTGCTTGGCTGCCTACTACATGATGATGACCTGGCCCGACAAGGAGGCACTTCTCTTCGGTGAAGGAGATTTCGCACCTGACTCCCATGAACGCTACGACCTGATCTTCATGCCGTCATGGGAGATCGAACGGCTGGGCGACGCCACGGTCGACGTGTTCCTCAACAAGAACAGTCTTGGCGAGATGACGGCCGCGGCCGCCTCAAACTATGTGCACCACATCTCTAGATCAACGCGGTTTTTCTACCACATGAACCACGACAATTACCCGAATGTCTACAGCGGATCTGACAGAGGATTACTCGCTCACGAGTATCCTGTCCCGGCGGATTGTTTCCGGTTGGTCCACCGAGGCGTAGACATCGTCCACATGCTGCATCGCGGTGGTCTCGACTTTGGAATGGACATCTTCTGCTACCTCTACGAGCGCAAGACCTGAATTGGGCATCCTGGCAGTTACTCCAGAAATACTAGGTCTTGGCCCTGATTGTACTTGAGGTCAAACGCAGGATCGCCACGTCGGTTCAAGGGAGCCGCAGGTGGGGTTGTGAAGGTCCTCGATACTGGCCAATTTTGGGTGCACCAAGAAGGCCAACAGCCCGCCTAGACGAGTCCGCTCCCCGAGAGTGTTCACGGTCTGGGTGGCCCACAAGGTGGAAGCCATTGTGATCGGACTGTGCTCCCGTGACGTGCAGAGCGGGCCAGCCTCACTAGCCGTTTGCCGGTCACCCTCAGAGCATGCATGACGAGTCGTACAGGACGTGCCGTCCAGCCTCGCCGCCAACCCGTTTTCACCACCAAACTGACGGAATGGTCCAGTCGTCTGAACAATCGGCCATCGAGAATCCGATCCAGAAACTCCTCTGTCTCCGCATCCTTGCCGCCATGGAAACCCCTGACAGGGCCGTAGCCGCCGAAGGTCAAGACAATAAGCTGTCGGAGAGCAGACAGTCGTTCAGCTAGTCCTGACGAACTCCGCTCCACAGAGGCTGCTAGAACACTCACAACACGCAATGCGAACAACCGCTTCCCCTCGACGGAGGCAGGAGCGGAGATGGAAGCGTTGTCAGCACGGTATGCCGTGTACTTCCCCTTGAGCCCACGAATTGGACCGAGGTGGCTCAAGCGGATCTTGAAGTCAAAATCAGAGACACCAAACCACTCGGGGCGCTCATCAAATCGGAGTCGACGGGCGGTAGGTCCGTCAATCAGCAAGGAAGATGTCCCAACGTGACCTCCCGCTACCAAGCGACGCCTGGTGCAATCACGGTAACCCCTA
>JASMKJ010000134.1 GCA_030749275.1 Acidimicrobiales bacterium | reverse complement strand
CTGTCGGTGGTATTCCTGATCGGCGAGACCCGGGGCGACGAGCGCTCACTCTATGTTGCCATCGGGTTTGGCGTCCTTGGTTTTCTAACGCTGCACCATGTGATGCGCGGGTTCGTCTCGCGCTGGGTTCGCGATTCCGTTCAGCGGTTCCTGTTCAAGTGGACGGTGCGCGGCGTGCCGACTCTCATCGTGCTGGCCATCGTCGGGGTGTCCGCCTACTACGCACTCGGCAAAAGCATGGCGAATAGCGCCTTGGCCAAGTACAAGGCCACCAGCGAAGCGGAAGGGTGGAGTTACGACTTCAAAGATTACGTCGGCGAAGTCCCGGCCGATGACGACAACTTTTTCATGGCCAAGCCGTTCAGCGGTTTCCTGTACACCCAGAAGGTCGGCGAGAAGCCCGTTTACCTCAACCCCACCATCAAGACGAACATTGAAGCCGTCCTAGATTTAAAGGTTTTCCCAAGAGATAGGATACGAAAACGGACTAGTCCGCATTTGGGGGATTTTGCCGACTTACTTCGCAGAGGGGATCCGGGTAACGCTTTTAGTGCACACCGTTCTCCGATGGAGGGAACCGACCGCGAGGTGATCGAACGTTATTTGGCCCAATTCGACGCCCTGTTCCGTGACCTGCAAGAAGCAGCCAAGCGGCCAAAGCATTACTTCCCATATCCATTCAAGAACGGACTCAATAGCGAGCAACCGCACTTGAGTCCGATGAAATGGATGACGCAACTCTTGTTTAACTCTGTCAGGCTTAAACTAGCTCTGGGCGATACCGACAGGGCGATGAACCATGCGCGGCTTCAGTTTCGGTTGTTTGAAGCCTTGGGAAGTGACCCGTATTTAATCGGCCAGATCGTAAACATCGCTGTGGGTTACATCATCGTAGGGGGGCTGAATGACGGATTGCACTTGGACGGATGGAGCGACGAACATCTGACAGAATGGGACACATTCCTCACACTCGACCGGGACTACTTCAAGCAATGGGAGCGCTGCATGCAAGAAAATCGCTTGGGTGTTATTCTTAGCATCGTGAGCACCATCAACGGAGAGGAATTGGGAATGGCGAAAGACTTTTTTGAATACGTCGATCTAATCCCTAAGCAATGGCTGGTAAATGATTTGATTCATTACGACACCACCATGAAACGGTTTATCGAGTTGATCCGGGAGGCAGAACAAACCGGTCGACTGAA
>JASMKJ010000133.1 GCA_030749275.1 Acidimicrobiales bacterium | reverse complement strand
CGACACCTAAACCACCTGTCCACAGAAGATCATCGAAGACCTCTCGGCATTGACGGTAGCCACTTTCTATGTCGGCGACGTCACGAGAAGAGCCATGGGATAAAAGTTTCGCCTAAACGTGGACTAGCGTTTCAGTTCTTCGGCGAGGTCAAGTGCGTCGCTCCATTGTCCACGACTCATCAGTAAACGCCGGTATTGGACGAAGGGACGCATGGTATTGAGAGCAGCGACCCCTGCCAGCTGTTGGCCCTGTCGATAAGCAGCGACGAAGGCCCGCTCCTCAGTCGAACCCATGAGAATGGACACTTCGTCGAACTGGGTTGTATCGCCGGCGACTTGAATACGGTCCTCGTATTGATCTGACCACACGAAGGGCACAGATTCGTACGCGGTGCTGCTCGCTGGCCGCAACAAGTTCTTGGCGGCGAGTGCAGCATGTTCAGTAGCTGTTGTCCAATGCTCGGTTCTAAGTGGTTGAGCGCCGAGCCACAGGTTGGGTGCCCGGGCGACGTCTCCAGCAGCATAAATTCCAGGGATTCCTGTGTTGAGAGTTTTGTCGCACACGACTCCGTCGTTGATCGTTAGTCCAGAGTCTTTCAGCCACTCGGTGTTGGGAGAAGCGCCGATTCCCACAACCACGAGGTCGGCCGGAACGCGACTTCCATCGTTCAGTTCAACTTCCTCGACGGTAGCGCCGCCATGGACAGTGCTGACTTCTAGGCCGAGACGTAAATCAACTCCGGCGGCTTCATGGAGGCTTCCACAAGCATTACCCACCTGATGGCCAAGACCTCTAACTAGGGGCGCGTCGTTGGCTTCGATTATCGTGACCTCGCATCCGCGTAGACGAGCTGCCGCAGCGACTTCGGAGCCAACGAAGCCGGCGCCGACGATGACTACAGAAGAACTCGACTCAAGACACGAACGAATCGCCAGTGCATCCTCAACCGTACGCAGGGCATAAATGCCGTCGGTGGCGTCACTTTTTAAAAGTTTTCTTGCTCGCGCTCCTGTGGCGATAATGAGGCCGTCGTAGTGGATCTTCTCGTCACCCACCGTGACTTCCTGAGTGCTGGTGTCGAGGCGTGTGGCGGGTGTCCCAAGGAGGAGCTCTAGGTCGAGCTCCGATAAGTCAGGTTCGGAAATCAGAGTCAGTTCGTTGGGGTCTTGGTCCGTAGCGAGCATTGACTTCGAGAGTGGTGGGCGGTCGTAGGGGAGATGCTTTTCTGCACCGACAAGGGTCAACTTGCCCTCGAAATTTTCACGACGGAGATTTTGGCAAGCTCGGAGACCAGCAAGGGACGCGCCGGCCACCACTATTTCCTTCATGCAGATCACCTCGACTTGGAACGTTACCGGGCTGGGAAGAACCAGGGGTAATGGTTACCAAAGCCACAAAGCTGACCACGCAGGGTGGTGATGATGGTCATTCCTGGGCCACTCGAAACAAAAATCAATACCGATTTGTACTTGCGCGCGGGCAAAGAGACCGGTACAGATGCTTGACAACGTTGTAACTACACGGGTGTAATCACAAGTCCGGAACTTAATCGATCTGGGTCGATGATTTGATTCCTTACCTTGACGAACTCTGAGCCCCGCATCGGGTCAGGCAACTCAAGGGCAGGTTCCAATCGTTGACGGACAGTCAGATTGAAAAAAGCCGGAAGGGGTAGATGAGGAGCGGAAGTGGCGATCACGGACCAGGCGGAGGCCGGAACAAAAGAAGACATAGGTGATGGCACCGCTGCGACCGGAATGCAGGTCCAAAAGCGCGATGGCAGTAAACAAACTGTTGACGTCAACAAAATTGTTCGAGCCGTTGAGCGTTGCTCCACCGAGTTAGCAGGCGTCGATCCGATGCGCATCGCAACTCGAACGATCTCCGGCCTCCACGACGGGGCGACGACCACCGAGTTGGATGAACTTTCGATACGGACCGCAGCGGCCCTCATCGTTGAGGAGCCAAACTACTCACGCCTAGCTGCGAGGCTCCTTGGAACCTTCATCGACAAAGAAGTTCAGAACCAAAATGTCTATTCCTTTAGTCAGTCCATCGAGTTGGGAGCGGAGTGCGGCCTCATTCATGAAGGAGTCCTCGAGTTTGTCCAAGTTCATGCCCGCAAGCTGAACAATTCTGTACTTGAGGAACGGAACAACCTTTTCGAGTTTTTTGGGCTTAGGACTATCTATGACCGCTACCTGCTCAGACATCCCACCGAGCGGACAGTCATCGAGACGCCCCAATATTTTTTGCTGAGGGTTGCGTGTGGTCTAGCGCGGACCCCAGAAGAAGCAATAACGCTGTACGAGTTGATGTCGAGTCTCGAGTATCTGACCTCCAGCCCGACGTTGTTTAACTCAGGAACGGCCCATCCGCAGATGTCGTCGTGCTACTTGTTAGACAGTCCGGAGGATTCACTCGAAGGCATTTACAAGCGCTATACCGATATAGCCCAACTGTCCAAATTTGCCGGTGGCATCGGTGTTGCGTGGCATCGAATCCGCGCTAAAGGGTCACTGATCGGCGGAACCAATGGACTATCAAACGGCATTGTCCCATGGCTGAAAACCCTCGACTCTTCTGTGGCGGCAGTCAACCAGGGCGGTCGACGAAAGGGCGCAGCCTGTGTGTACCTAGAGACCTGGCACGCAGACCTTGATGACTTTCTGGAACTGAAAGACAACACCGGAGACACGGCTCGACGAGCACACAACCTGAACCTCGCGAACTGGATACCAGATCTCTTTATGGAGCGAGTGGAGAATGATTGGCAGTGGTCGTTGTTCGATCCCAAAGTCGTCCCACATCTGACAGATCTCTACGGTGAAGATTTCCGTCAGGCCTATCTCGCCGCCGAACAGGCAGGCCTTTATGAACGTCAGGTTCCGGCGAGACAGCTATATAGCCGCATGATGCGGACTCTCGCTCAAACCGGCAATGGATGGGTCACCTTTAAGGACGCGTCGAACCTCAAATGCAACCAGACCGGACAACCTGGCAATGTCGTGCACCTCTCGAATCTTTGTACCGAAATCCTCGAAGTCACCAACCAAGAGGAAACAGCTGTCTGCAACCTCGGTTCCGTCAATCTTGGCCGGCTTGTCCGAGATGGTTCCTTTGATTTTGATCGCTTGGGAGAAGTCGTACGAACCGCGGTTCCTTTCTTGGATCGAGTCATAGACATCAACTTCTACCCAACTAGCGAGGCAGGCACCTCAAATAACAAGTGGAGGCCGGTCGGTCTCGGACTCATGGGCCTCCAAGATGTCTTC
>JASMKJ010000132.1 GCA_030749275.1 Acidimicrobiales bacterium | reverse complement strand
GATGTGCTCTACATCAATCTCAAGTCCAACCAACCGTCGACTCGGGCCACGAACATTCTCAGCGGCTAGTGCCTCCTGGCCGATGAAACTGGCCGCCTTATCAAGTTTCACGCAGTGTGCGAGACCAAGTTCGTAGGGGGTGACGTGATCGACTGGGTTCGGAGCGACGTCCGCGCTGGGCGCTTCCATCGTGGCTCCGGTGTATTCAGCAGAAACGAGGATTAGGCCAGCCTCAACCCGGGCGACATCTATTGCATACTCACCGGCTTGCTGGATTCCGACACTTGCACCTGCTGCAGCGACCGCTTCCCATACGTCGTGACCGTCGGGGCTGTCCACCCACAACTCGAACCCCATTTCACCAGTGAAACCTTGACGGATGACAGTTACCCTGTGGCCGGCAACTTCGGTGGTCCGGATACGCGAGAACTGCAGGTCTGACCAGTCTTGGCCGGTTGCTTCTCCGAGGACCTCTGTAGAGCAGGGACCTTGGAGAGCCAAGATCCCATAATCATCGGTTATGTCCTCAACCACTACGTCAAACGGTCGGGCCTTCTGGCGAAAGAAGCCGGCGCAGTTATCGGCCGAGAAGACGAAGTGATCCTCGGCAAAGCGAAAGATGATCCCGTCAGCTACCACTTTGCCTTCGTCGTTGCACCACGGCGCGTACCAGGCGGAATCGGGGTTCATCTTTGAGATATTTCTCGGAACGAGGTAGTCAACGCATAACTGCGCATCAGGACCCTGCACCTGGACCTTTGGTATTGGGGACATGTCATTCATCGAGACGGTGCTCCGAATTGCACCGAGTTCTGTGTAGAGGTCGGTGTATACATCGGGCACGATGTAGCCACCCCAGCTGTACCACCACGTTGAGTTGCTATGAACAGCCGTATTGGCGTGAAAGGGAGTCCCTCTGAATGCACTAGTCACTGATTTCACTTCCCATTCTGGTGTGTGCCAACCTGATCACTGGCAACAAGTTGAAACATGGCTTTCAATGTCGACTTAGCGAGTTTCCCGGGAATACGGCTTGGATAGGGCCGCTGGCCCCGCAACCTTCCGAGCACGGGTCGGGCTAGCCGAAACGACGATCACAACTAGGTACGTTGCAATAAATGGGATCATTGCCAAGAAGTCTGGTGGTACGCCGATGCCAGCGATCTGGAGGGTGAATCCGAGACTGCGCAAGGCACCGAATGCATACGCGGCCAGTAGAGCGAACCAAGGTCGCCAACCGGACAAGATAACTAATGCAACGGCTATCCACCCGGCGCCCGCTGTCAATCCTGCG
>JASMKJ010000131.1 GCA_030749275.1 Acidimicrobiales bacterium | reverse complement strand
TAGAGGTTGATGTTGAGACTGGGGCTGTTCAATTGAAACGACTCGTGGCTTGCGATGACGCTGGAGTGATTTTGAATCCGTTACTTGCCGATGGCCAAGTGCACGGTGGATTAGCACAGGGAGCCGCTCAGGCCTTAGTTGAAGAGTTCCGATATGACGAAGATGGCAACCCGCTAACTACCAATTTTGCTGATTATCCGGTTATTTCTGCTACCGAACTTCCTATGTTCGAGCGGGTGGTCCTGGAAACTCCGACCCACATCAATCCGTTGGGAGCAAAAGGGATCGGTGAGTCTGGAACGGTTGGAGCGACACCGGCGATTCAGAACGCCGTGATTGACGCTCTGTGTCATCTCGGAGTTCGGCACATAGATATGCCGTTTACTCCAGAGAAGATCTGGCGACAGATCCGTTCTTTGGGAGTGTGATCACCACTTGGCTTTTGGATCGATCTGAAACACTGCGGTCATCTCGTCGTGCAGTGCAGCAAAATCTTGGGATCGAATGCCAGAACGTCCTGCTGAAGGTGCTTGAGGTCCAAAATCGATGCTTATGTCGTATTGCTGGAAAAAGTCACCGGTTTGATCAATCCATTGTTGTTCTTGTTCCACCATGGGCGTGCTAATGAGCCCATTTTCTATGAGGCTCTCATCGGAGCTGGCGAAGTATTCCCTGCCGAGCGGAGCAAGTTCAAGAATTGCTGGGGTCAAATGTTGTCGACCCTGGTCGTTGGAGAGGAGCCGGCCCAACAATGATGAACCGTGTTGCAGGTGAAAGTGTTCTTCGCCCAAAGCCCGTTCAGCAGTCCGACCTAGGTCTTGCCAGGTTGAGTCAATCAATGCGGACCAGCGGATCTGTTCAGCAAGATCATGCAGTACGTGCCGCACTAAAGCCCATGACCAGTCATGGCATCGAAGTTCGGCGATATGCGCTGATCGGTACTCCGTGCTGTTTCTGCCGTAGGCAAGCTGGTCTATATCGTCTGACAAAAGCGAGTAGAGGGATCGGGCGTGTCCAAGTTCGTCTTGAGCAATCGAGGTGAACGCCAAATCCTCTTCTAGGAAGGGTCCAATCGCTATCCACCAAGCATGGTTCTGACCCACGCATAGCTCGTCATCAGCGAACGCTAAGACGAATTCGTGTCCTATTTCCTCCAAGGTCATTCGGCTAACCCTCACTATCCGAGGCCGTGCGGCGGAGTTCAGCGAGTAGGCGGCCGTCGTTGTGTTTGTGATCTCGATCAGCCATTGCCAGTTCTTGTTCGTCGGCAATGAGGACCGCTGTTCTTGAAACGACCCACATTTGGTCACCCTCGCTACGTCGCCCGTAGGTTTCGCGGGCATAGATCAGAGCCATTTCATCGTCCGGCGCATCCAGCGATCCAGCATGACTGAAAGGGTCTTTGCCCTCTTTTTTGAGAAACACTTCATAGGTTTTCATGCCACGTTGACCTCCGATGAAGCGGCCAGGCCACCTGTAAGTAACTGGTGAATTTCGTCCCCCAACGTGGAGATATCGAGTGTTCCTTGGGAGTTGAACCATCGAGTGGTTCCGTTCAGAAGCGACAGGATTAGGTTGGCAGCCAAACCAACATCTATTGCTGAATCAAATTCGCGACCGGCACAGCCATCGCTTATGACTTCACGAAAGGTCTGCTGATAATGGTCAAACATCTCTACAGCCTCTTTTCGTTCCGGCTCGGGAAGAAATCTGATCTCGTTGAGAAAGGTTCGGGCTTGGTGAGGATCTTCGATCAATATTTCTAGGTGACCGTGGATAAGTCGCGACAACCTCTCGGTAGCTGTTCCTGACATTGCCCTGACTTCGTCTGCCAACACCTGAAAGCGGGATGACGCTTCCCGCACAACGTCAACAAGCAGCTCGTCTTTAGAAACGACATGGCTATACAGCGATGAACCCATGAGGCCAAGTTTCTTACCTAGATCTCGCATTGATGTTCCATGGAAGCCCTGTTCCGCGAATAGGACCCGCGCAGCGGCAACGACGTC
>JASMKJ010000130.1 GCA_030749275.1 Acidimicrobiales bacterium | reverse complement strand
GCCATCAGGATTATCCGGTCGCTGTACTGGCTGGCCAGAGTTAAATCGTGCATGGTCATAACAACGGTGACATGTCGTTCTTCTCGTAACCGTCGGATTAGGTCGAGAGCTTGCTGTTGGTGCCCTAAATCGAGAGCAGTGGTTGGTTCATCGAGAAGGACGATCGGTGTCGACTGGGTGATGGCTCGTGCAAGATGACATCGTTGGAGTTCGCCACCACTCAATGAGTCGAGCACACGATGTCCAAGAGATGAAAGGTTGAGTTGCTCCAAAACCTGCTCAACTATTTCGATGTCACCTGAGCCTTCCATCCCTAGGAGCGAGAGATGAGGGGTCCGACCGAGTAGTACGTAGCTGTTAACGGTCATCCCTGATGGAATTTCTGGTTGCTGGGGTACGTAAGCAAGGAGACGTGCTTTTTCTCGAGGAGTCAGTTGGCGAAGGTCTTTGCCGTCGATTGAAATGGTTCCTGAGGTTCCTCGTAGACCTGCCAAAGCCGAAAGCAAGGTGGTTTTCCCGGCTCCGTTCGGACCGACTATTGACACCCATTCGCCAGGTTGTATGGAAACCGATACGCCATCAAGAATCGTTGCATCGCCTATGCGAACTCCCAGTTCTTCGGCAACACAGAGATTCATGTCAGTGCCCTCTTACTCGATCTCAGCACGACTACGAAAAAGGGAGCTCCACAAAACGCGGTGATCACTCCTATGGGAATTTCTGCAGGCGATGCCATCGTGCGTCCGAGGAGGTCGACAACTATGAGGAAGGCCGCCCCGAACAAGATCGATAGCGGAAGAACGACCCGGTTGCTTGTTCCAGCAAGCAACCGCACTGTGTGGGGAACGATTAGGCCGACAAATGCAATGAGACCGCTTACCGACACTGCCGCTGCGGTACCTAGGGAGGCTGCGACAATGACGACGAGTCGCACTAGCTGCGGTCGTATCCCCAACGACGATGCTTCAACGTCGCCCAGTCGCATGACGTCAAGTGTTCGACGGTGGATGAGAATCAGAAGACTGGCGAGGAATGCGTAGGGCGCAAGCAGCGAGACTTCGTCCCAGGAAGCCGCGTTTAGTCGTCCCAGAATCCAGGTGTAAACCTGTCTGATTGTCTCCACATTTCGTTGCTGGATAAAGGTTTGGATCGCCGTCAGAAAGCTTGCTACTGCCACACCGGCGAGCAATAGCGCCGCGGGAGATCGTTGGGTACCTGAGCTGTAGCCCAAAAAGTAGGTAAGTGCGACAGCGATTAGTGCTCCGAGAAACGCCAAAATGGGAACCAAGTCGAAAGTTCCCATCCCGTCTCCGGAGCCGGTAACGATGGCGACAGTTGCTCCAAGGCCTGCTCCAGCTGCCGCTCCCAAGAGGTACGGATCTGCCAGCGGATTACGAAATACGGCTTGGTAGCTAGCCCCGCTCACCGCCAAGGTTGCTCCAACCAGCGCGCCGAGCACAACCCGCGGCAGTCTGACTTCCCAAATGATGTTCTTCTGTATTGGCGACAACTCGCTCTCTATCGAAACAAGTGGTAGGCGGTCTAACAGTTCCAACAAAACCGCTGTCTTATCTATTCCAGCAGGGCCGATCAATAGACCTGCGGCGGTGGCGCCGATGATCACGGCAATCCCAATAAAGAACCCTGGGGCGCGAAGCTTCTCGGGAATCACCGAAATAGTTGGCGATTCAACAGCCTCAGACGACGCGAAGCTAGC
>JASMKJ010000129.1 GCA_030749275.1 Acidimicrobiales bacterium | reverse complement strand
ACCCTCGCCACAGAAGGCTTCCCCATCAGCCTTGAATGTGCTGCAGCTACATCTCTCTTGGAAAATGTTGATCACGTCGACGATTACCTTGCATCCGGCAGGCCGGAGGCTGGGCAAATCATTAAGCGACCAGGACTCGGGAAAGCTTTGGAGGGCTTGGGTAGCGGCAACCGTGAATCCTTTTATCTAGGCACCTTCGGTCAAGAGCTCATCAAGTTCGGTGGAGGGGAATTCACCCAACAGGACCTCGAAAAGCCCCAAGCAGATTGGGTGGCGCCACTTTCTTTAGAGGCTTTCGGACATCGAGTGTGGAGTTTGCCACCCAACTCACAGGGTTACTTGTGCTTATCTTCTGCGTGGATAGCTGACAAACTAGACATACCGAGAGATCCTAACGATGCTCAGTTTTGGCACTTTTTGGCTGAGGCATCCTTACAGGCGGCTTTCGATCGCCCCGAGGTCTTACACGAACATTCTGACGGCACGATGCTGCTAGATCCTTCGCGGTTAGCGCCGCGGGCCGCGGCTATTAGTGCAGATCGAACCTCGTCTTTACCTAGTGGTACCAACGATGGCGACACCATCTATCTCAACGCTATTGACAAAGACCGGATGGGTGTTTCGTTGATTCAGTCGAATGCTTCGGGCTGGGGCGCGTTGGTTTTTCTTCCTGAAAGCGGGATTTCGCTACACAACAGGGGAATCGGCTTTTCGGTAGATCCAGCGAGTCCGGCGGCATATGGTCCCGGACGACGCCCACCTCACACTTTGGCCCCGACTTTGGTTCAAGATTCTGACGGTGAGCTCGTCGCGCTAGTCGGCACAATGGGCGGTGATTCCCAACCCCAAATCGTTCTCCAATTACTGGCTCGACTTTTCATCGCTGGGCAAGATCCAGCTGAGGCACTCGCCGCCGCCCGATGGAGGTTCGCCGGTCCGGAGTCCAACGGGTTTAATACCTGGGCCGAGCCATCGGAAGTCATCCTTGAAATTGAGGGCTCCAACCCCGCGTTAGTCAGCGACCTTGAAAATCGTGGCCACAAGGTCCGGACATTGCCAGCCACCAACAGTGCCTTCGGTCACGCTCACATCATCACAGTGCGGGGGGAAACGATCTCGGGAGCAGCCGACCCTCGAGTCAGTACTTCAGGTGCTGTAGGGCATTAAGTTCGCCCCCGTACCTTGGAGCCAAACCTGTGTCGAACCGGCACAGCGCAAACTACGCCCAAATTGGTGTCGGTTGTCTGCGAATCGCAGATTACCGATTCTTCCAAGTCACATCGCGGTTTCCGAGGAACGACGTCATAGCTTTTTTGCTGTCTTCGGTGCCTGCCGCGAGTATCTGAGTCCGATTCTCTAAATCAATTCCTGCTCGCAAACTTGGAATTTCCAGGTTTGACCACATCACTTCTTTAGTCATCCAAACACCAAACGGGCTGTTCCGAGCAATTTCTTGAGCAACGTTAAGACATGTTGCTGCAAGATCGTCATCAGCGACAACGTTGCTGACCAGGCCGATGCGGTTCGCTTCTTCTGCATCAATCACTCTTCCCGTCAACATCAGTTCCCAAGCACGAGATGCCCCAATCAGACGCGGCAACAGCCAACTAACGCCAATGTCGCATCCGGAGATGCCCAACCGCACGAAAGCAGTTCCAAATTTTGATGAAGAACTGCAGTACCGGACGTCACTGGCACAAGCTATTGCAAACCCTCCGCCTGCTGCAGCGCCGTTGATTCCGGCGATGATCGGCTGCCGTATATCACGCATGTGATGAACTAACTCTGCGATGTATTGCTGCACCGCCATCCCCTGCTGCTGCTCACCGAAATCTTCGATTCCTGGGATCTTTCCAAACCCCGTGAGATCCAGCCCAGCGCAGAACCCTCGACCCGCTCCCGTGATGATGACTGCTCGAATGCCATGGTCGCTGTCCATGACGTCTAATACCGTATGAAGATCCTCAACTAATCCATATGTCAGTGCATTAAGGCGTTCAGGTCTGTTCAGCGTGATACGAGCGATTCCGTCACTTGGAAAGTCAACTTCAAGGTTCTCGTATGTTTGTTCCATCGACATTCTTCCACTTGACAGTAGGGAGAGATTAGTCGCAAATCCCTACCGGTTTAGGTGTCGTCACCCTCAATGGCTACTTCGATCCGACTTGGGCCATGAGCTCGCGCTTGGTTGCATGCGGATTGAGCTGCGGATACCAAATCGTGTGCTTCCATGGCGTGAGACGGGTAGCAGGCAATACCCGCTGACAAAGTGACTACGTCACGGGATGGTGATTCCGCGTTCGCTTTCCTGACTCGATCGGCGGCCCAAACTGCACCTGCTTCAGATGTGTCGTCAAGAAGCGCCACAAGGACACCATCTCCCAAGCCGCAGACAGTGTCGGATTCACGGACAGTGTTGGTGATCACCCGAGACGTTGAACGCATAGCGTGTTCTCTTACGTACGGAGCAAACGATTCAAACTCATCTACTTCAAAATAAACCACTGAAATTGGCTTCAGTGTGCGACGTGCAAGTGCAATTTTTCTTTCCAAAACCACGGTGAAGACACGTCCATCCGGCAAACCGGTCACAGAGTCCGTAATTGAGTCGACGCTAACTTCGGGTCCACGCATAGAAACTTCAGTCTCTTTCAGATCAAGCGGTTAAGAACCTGAGAGCTAGGGTGCCAGAACAGTGGTCAAAGGACAAGGGCGATGACGCCTCCGCACCTAGTTCTCACATGCGAGTACCTGAAATGATCCGTATTTGCGAAGCCAAACTTCTGAAAGACACAGAGCGGGACTATGGTCCCTACATGCTTATCGCACGACACCTTCTTCAAAACCGCGCCCGCATAGCCTCCGTAGTGAATGAGGAACTCATCAACCTTGAGACAGACCACGATGACCTCCCTGGACTTTTGGCCGCGGGGACGGACTTTGGCGCACTACCTACGGGAGAACGCACACCTCTCGCAGAGGCGAAGCTGTTAGCGCCCGTGGGCGCACCGCCTGCGATCCTCGCCGTGGGACTTAACTATCGAGCCCATGCAGAGGAAGGAGGGAGGGAGGTTCCCACCACCCCGGTCATTTTTACTAAGCACCACAATTGCGTGATTGGTCCGGGTGCGGGCATACATATCCCCGCTATCGCCCCGGAGAAAGTCGATTATGAGGGTGAATTAGCGATCGTCATCGGGAAGCGTTGTCG
>JASMKJ010000128.1 GCA_030749275.1 Acidimicrobiales bacterium | reverse complement strand
GGGCGCCATCGACCCACTGGAAGAATCCCGCTCGGGTTGCGATCTTGGAATCCATCGCACTAGCGAACTCAAGTTCGAACGCCCTCGCCATACCTATGCCATCTTCATGCATGGCGAAGTTTCCGTAGGTTTCAGCTTCAGGAAACGACTGATCAGCCAATAGGTAGTATTCATCGGCCGCGTACACGAGTCTGTGCCCTAATGCCTCCATATAGCGCTTCTGCCACGCCGCTACGAGTTCCAGAACGCGGCGTGCTTCGTCCTCAGTATGGGGTCGCATTGCTGCCTCAGAGTTGTATGCGCTAACCCCAAGCGGGACGACAGCTAGGGAACTGAGCTCAGCAAACTGGTCCAGAACTCCCAGCAGCGTGTCATCCAGTTTGTCTCCGTCATTGACTCCTGGACACACCACAATCTGACCGTGGACCTCGATACCAGAATCAAGCAATGCTCTTAACCATCTCAGGCTGTATCCACCTCTCCGATTCTTCAACATTCGACTCCTAACGTCAGGGTCAGTCGAATGGATGGACACATAAAGAGGTGATAGACGCTCTGATATAACTCGTTCTAGGTCAGCTTCCGTGAAGCGGGTCAGTGTGGTGAAGTTCCCGTACAAGAAAGAAAGCCGGTAATCGTCATCTTTTAGGTACAGGCTGCGACGCATACCTTTCGGGAGTTGGTAAATGAAACAAAACTCACAGTGGTTGTCACACGTTCTCACCTGATCGAAAATTGAGGCTTCAACCTGAGCGCCGAGCGGTTCACCCGCTATTTTGAGTACTTCAACTTCTAGTTCCAGACCGCCACGTTGGAGACTAAGAGTCGGGTCTGCCTCATCAACCAACAGTTGCCAGCGAATAACGTCGGTAGGTACTTCTCCATCAATCGCGACAATCTGATCACCAGGCAACAGGCCAGCGGAATCCGCAGCACTGCCTGGAACGACCTCGGCGATTATGGGCAACGACATGTTCTTTAGGATACGGGTGAGCTTGTCCGACACCCAGCAACCAACGTCAACCCGGTAGCCTCGGATTCGTGAGCGTTGAGCAAGTTCTACTGGCCTCACCTCGGGGATTTTGCGCCGGGGTCGAGATGGCGATCAAGGCTCTTGCGTGGCTAGTGCGAGCATTTGATCCACCGGTGTACTGCTATCACGAAATCGTGCACAACCGACTGGTGGTGGACCGATTCGAAAGCCTAGGAGTCGTATTTGTTGATGATGTGACAGAAGTTCCCCCAGGGCGACCTCTAATGCTCTCGGCTCATGGTTCGGCCCCCGAAGTTGTTTCAGAGGCGCGAAAGCGGGGAGGATACGTGGTTGATGCCGTCTGTCCCCTCGTCACCAAAGTTCATCACGAGGTTCAAGTTCGTTCACAGAAGGGCTACAAGATCGTTTATGTCGGTCACGAAGGGCATGAAGAAGCCGAGGGGACGGTCGCTGTCGCTCCAGATGATATTCACCTCGTCGAAGACGCTAACCAGGTTGCCGAGTTACCTGACTTTGAAGAGCCGGTCGCTATGTTGGCGCAGACCACGTTAAGTCATCGCGACTGGGAAGGAGTTCTGGAGGCGACTAGGGAAAGGTTCCCTGACGTATGGATGCCCGGCAGAAGCGACTTATGTTTCGCTACAACGAACCGGCAATCAGCTCTGTCGTCAATAGGTGAACGATGCGATGCAGTGGTAGTCATCGGATCAGCAAATTCGTCAAACACCATGGCACTGGCGAAATTGGCCGAAGCCTCCGGTTGCACCCAAGTGTTTCGGATCAATTCCGCTGATGAACTTCCAGCGAACCTCGAAGGGATCGTAGGTGTGACCGCCGGTGCTTCGGCTCCAGAAGAACTTGTTGAGGCTGT
>JASMKJ010000127.1 GCA_030749275.1 Acidimicrobiales bacterium | reverse complement strand
TGTTGCACCGGCCGAGGCCAGACATTGACATAACGAAGCTTGTTGTATTTACCGTTGTAAGAAAACACTTCGTCTCGAGTCCAAGCCTGACGAATGAGATCTACACCTTCGTGATACCGCTCCCGGAGCGTCGCAGGATTTTGCCCATAAGCGAAGATGGTGTCCATCGGTGAACCAACAGGGAATCCGGCGACCATACGTCCTCCGGTAATGCCATCCAACATCGCTATTTCCTCTGCCACCCGCAAAGGTGGGTTGTAAAGCGCAACCGAATCTCCGAGCACAATGATGTTGGTTTCGGGACAGTTTCTACTCAGGGCGGCAGCGATGATGTTGGGACTTGGCATCAACCCGTAACCGTTGGAGTGGTGCTCATTCACTCCAACGGCATCAAAACCGCAACCTGCCGCAAACTCAAGTTCATCGAGGTACTCGTTGTAGGTGCGATTGCCCACTTCTGGGTCATACAGAGAAGGGTCGATGTCAACCCACACGGAACGGTGTTCTTCGGGGAAGTCGGGCGGTAATTCCGGATACGGCATGAGGTGAAAGAAGATGCTTTTCACGGTGACTCCCACAAGTTACGGCTTCTGATGTAAATCTAGCGCTAATTAGACTTTCTCTCGTGATTCCCGCCGGGGAAGGCATGAGGGCTATGCAACGGATAGTCCACCATCGACGACAAACTCTGCTCCCGTGCAATAGCTGCTCTCTTGTGACGCCAGCCAGAGCACCAGCTCAGCAACCTCGCTAGCTTCTGCGCTTCGGCCCATCGGGACCACAGATTCAACCCTCGGCTGCAGATTCTCTGGGAATTGGTCGAGCATTGCTGTCTCGATCAAACCTGGGTGTACGGAGTTGACTCTGATGTTATGGCGAGCCAGCTCGTGGGCAGCAGATTTAGTCATCCCCCTTACCGCCCATTTACTGACCGAATAGGAGAACTGAAAGCCAACGCCTTGGAGGCCCGCCACGGAGGAAATGTTGACTATCGAGCCACCCTGCTGTTTCTTCATCTCTTCAGCTACAGCCTGCATTCCCAAGAAAACGCCGGTGCAGTTCACCTCCATGATTCGCTCGAAATCCTCCCTGGAAGTTCGAGTCAGACGATCAAATAAGAGAATGCCTGCGTTGTTCACGAGAACATCTACTGATCTACCTTGATCTATCAATGCATCCACAACTGTGGCCCAATTGTCTTCATTCGTCACATCGAGATGCTGGAAAGTGGCTGAGTGGCCAAGCTCTTCTGCAAGAGCGCGCCCTTCGCCATCTAAGACATCTGCGATCACTACGAAGGCTCCCTCCTCGGCGAAGCGTCTAGCTTCCGCCGCTCCCTGCCCTCGCGCTCCTCCGGTAATTATCGCTGTGCAATCTTTTAGTCGCTCACCCATATCTCCAGTATTGATCGAAAAATCAGTCGACACCATCCGAGACACTGACCTCACCCGTCGGAACATCGTGAACCGAACCATGTAGAGCACAACGGCGAACCAGATAGAGAATTGCGACGTTCATGGGGCAAACCACGAAAGACAACCAATCTTCTATGACCAAAACCCTCTCGCGGTCGTTCGTAATCACCCCAGATGATTGTTGTCCCAAGTTGCAAACAACAGCTCCTCGTGGTTGGATGTTGGGGTTATCAAGAGCGGTGTGCATCTGTGCACCCGGCAACCTGGGGCGAACACCCAAGGTGCTTCCTGCCTTTGGCAGGGATAAGGCAACGGCTTTCGGGCCTGAGCAACGAAGTGTTCTTGAGGATAGGGTTCGCCCGCTTCTCGCCATTCGAGCGCCGCAAAGTATTCGCCCTTCGGTTACCGATTTAGAACATTCTCAGGGGCGAATATGAGTAACCAAGGAAGACAAAAAATTACTGATGGCGCTGCCTCGGTTTCTCCTAAGCCATCTGCCTATTCGCGCCTATTAAGCCAACGACCGTGGCTAGTAATCGACGGCGCTATGGGGACTCAACTTTTTAGCCGTGGACTGTTGCCTGGAAGTCCACCCGAACAGCTGAATCTTGAGAATCCTGAGATCGTGGAAGCTGTCCATACCGAATATTTACGAGTCGGATCCGACATAATTTTGACAAACACCTTCGGAGGTACTCGCCAACGGTTAGCGCTGCACGGACTCGAGGACAAGGTCTATGAAATCAACTCCGCCGCTGCGCGAATCGCAAGACGGTCAGCTCTCAAATTTGATGCGCTTGTCGCTGGAAGCATCGGGCCGCTCGGACAACTGCTGGATCCTTTGGGGCCGCTCTCTGCTGTTGAGGCTCGCGACGCTTTTCGTGAACAAATCATTGGTCTGACAACCGACTCTCAAGGCCAACGCTCAGACAATTCGGTTGATTTGCTCTGGATTGAGACGATGAGCAGTTTGGAAGAAGCAACAATTGCTCTTGAGGCCTGTTGTGAACTCAGCGACCTACCAGTGGCAGTCACTATGAGCTTCGACACCAACAGACACACCATGATGGGGGTGTCACCGGCGGCGGCAGTCACGGCTTTGCTCGCCGCTGGGGCTAGTGCTGTCGGTCTCAATTGCGGCAATAGTCTCGCTGACAACGAAGTCGCTATCAGAGAAATGCGGGAAGCTGCTCCCGACGCAACGTTGATAGCGAAACCTAATGCCGGAATCCCTGAGTGGAAGGGGGCAGAACTCACTTACTCCGCAACACCAGTGCTGATGGCTGAGTTCGCTTGTCGGCTTCAACACCTGGGCGTTCGGCTTATCGGCGGATGTTGTGGGTCGACCCCCGATCACATCTTGGCTATGCGTTCTGCTTTGTTGTCCTCAAGTCAGCCCTCATCGATTTAATAACTCTCGAATTGAAATCTCATCGCCTGCCAGTCAGAACGGGACAAAGTGCCCGTTCTGACCTATCTCGTTTCAACCCGATGAACCCCGGTGATTTCAACAGCCATGATTTTCAGGGCAAGCGATATTTGTTCTACCCCGAGCCAAGGAAGCTGGTTACCTCTAGGGCGTGCGACCGCAGAAGCCTATTACACGGTCCAGAGCGGAGGCATCGTCTGGGACTTCCACCTCAGAGCCAAACAGTCCACCGGCTCGCCTCTCGTCGGTGATGAACCCGCCCAAGAATGTGGCCGTCACATCGACGAGCTCAACTGGAGGGTCGAAGTCCTGTCCGGTCGAGCGGGCTAGATCCCAACAGTGGACGAAGTTGTCGGCAGAGATCAGTTGAATCGCAACACCAACCGGCATGTCTCCGAAGATGAGGCTGATGACCTCGTCAAGGTCTCCAACACCGTCCACCGCTGCGTCCAGTTCGACCGAGGCATCCCGGTAGGTCGCTCGATGGTCATCGCCGAGAACGTCACCGAATTGCTCAGGCATCCCAGCGAGCAATTCCTCCCCGCGTGACTTGTCGCCACTCAGGCCGGCGGCGAACAGGAATCTTCCGAGGGTGAAGTGCCCGATCAAGTCCTGGACACGGAAATCGGTGCACGGTGTGTCGTCGTCCAGCTGACCGGCATCGGTGCCATTCACCAGAGCGGTGAGCAGATCGGTTACCTGCGAGAGTTGTTCCTTCGGATCCATGATGTCGTCTCCAATGCCTCCGCTCCCCACCGGGGACCTCCCGCTGTCGGAACCGCGTAAGCGAGCCGAATGTACCACCCCGGGGATGCCGGGGTGCCAGCGGTGTGGCTGATACAAGGACTTGTGTCTTGACCCAAACAAGATCCCGTTAGTATCGACCTTGTTTATTGACCATGGGTTTTCCACTCAAAGTCAAGTCAACCGAAATCCGCAACCTTTCCTCACAACGTCACGGATCATTATTGACCATCACCGAAAAAAAGCCCCTACTCAGAGGAGTTTCACATCGGGCGGCGTTCGTAGCTTCCCTCACCCTTGCACCCATTGTGGTTGTCTCAGCTCCTGGTGTATGGCCACGCCTAATAACGGCCCTCTACACACTGGCGATAGTTGCTCTATTTGGTGTCTCAGCGTTGTATCACCGGGTCAATTGGGGGCCGGTAAATCAGCGACGACTCCAAAAGTTCGATCACGTAACAATTTTCCTCGCGATTGCGGCCACTTACACTCCAGTCGCCGCATTCGTCCTCACAGCGTGGGCAGCCAAACTTGTCCTGATCCTGGTGTGGGGTGGTGCTGTGCTGGGCGCCGTGATACGACTTCGCTTCCCCCAGTGTCCGCAATGGATGGTCGCGGCACCATATTTAATTGTCGGGTGGTGTCTATTGGCGGTGATCAAAGATGCCTGGCAACAACTGGGTGTCCTCGGATTTATCCTTTTTCTTTCTGGGGGATTGTTGTACACAGCCGGCGCCATCGTGTTCGCTAACCAAAAACCCAACCCCTGGCCACAAAAGTTTGGCTTCCACGAAATATTTCACTCTCTTACCG
>JASMKJ010000126.1 GCA_030749275.1 Acidimicrobiales bacterium | reverse complement strand
CGGCGGGATTCGACGGGGAGCGGTCGACCTAGGGGTCGGTGTTGGTGTCGGTCTTCGCGCTGGGGAGGTCCTCGTAGCGGCGACGGCGACCTGTGCGGGCCTTGCGCCTGGTCTTCAGCTGGGCACGATCAACAACGAGTTTCTGGAGCCGGAGCCACTGGTTGACGGTCCGGCGGTTGTACCCGGCGATGGTGTGGGCGAGGAACATCTTGATCTTGGCGGTCTTGAGGAACCAGGTGTAGTTCCGGCCGATGTCGACGTACTCGCCGTGGAAGGCGGCGTTGGCTGACTCAACGATGTTGCGACGCCCCCCAGGCCTTCCACCAGGCGGTGGTCCCGAAGATGGCCTTCTGGTCGAGGAATGTCACGTCGGTGTCAGCGGTGACGATACCGGTACAGCAGACCTTGGCTTTCTTGTCGGTTTGGACGAGGCGGGAGTTCTTGTTCCTGGACTTCATCGTCTTCGGGAACTTGGAGCTGTGGGCGCGCTCAGCACAGAACGGGCACTTGTAGCGGACGGTTCCGTCAGCGTTGTTTCGACGGCAGACAGCACCTAGCGTCACCCTGGTCGAAACAGATGACATGATGACCAACCGGGGGAGACTGTTATGACAATGGGAGAACTTGACCTAGCAGTCGTTAATGGCACGGTTGTCCTGGGACATGGGCGCTATCGACTTGCAATTGGAGTCAAGGATGGAAAGGTCGTAGCCCTAGCGCCCGAGGAGCACCTTGGCAAAGCGAAAGAGACCATTGATGCCAAGGGCAACTACATATTGCCTGGAATCGTCGACAGCGAGGCTCACCCTGGCTGCTATGTCCCATTCGAATACGACATGACTACAGAATCCAGGGCTGCAGCCTGTGCGGGTGTGACGACCTGGGGCATTCAGGCACCGACCACGCGTTTAGGTACTGAGCCGTTCAAAGAGATAGTTGCTTCTTCTGACGTCGTTTCCTTCAATGAGTCGTTTCCGAGTGGACGTGACGTGATTAACAGAGTTAGTCACGTCGATGCGTACCTGACCTACATGCTTGAAACCGACCAACATGCCAATGAGATTCCACAGTATGCCGAAGAACACGGTGTTACTTCCTACAAGCTGTATCTCCAAACACGGGGCATGAAGGGCATGTCTGATGATGTCGACACGAATTGGCCGAGTCGTCGAGCGGGTTTAGGTACTGGGATTGATGATGGAACGGTTTACTTGGTAATGGAGAATGTTGCCTATTTAGGTGACCCAGGAATAGTTCATATCCACCCTGAGAACTGGGAGATCGGTAGGGTCTTCGAAGAGCGGCTACGTGCATCTGGCCGAACAGATTTCGGAGCATGGACCGACCGCAGTCCCGACTTTCTTGAAGCTCATCACATCCGGTCTTATTCATATTTGGCATCGCAGACACCTGGCCGGGTTCGCCTATATCTCCAACATTGCACTACCAAGTTGTCTTTCGACGAGGTTGCTAAGGCTCGCGCCGAAGGTCTTGAGGTATTTGCCCAGACTGGACCACCGTGGCTCTGGGCGGAGCCAGAATACGGATGGCGGATCAATGTTCCTCTTCGCAGGCGAGAGAACATTGAGGCCCTTTGGGTTGCGTTGGCTGAAGGCATTGTCGACGTAGTTGGTTCGGATCATGTGGTTGGTTGGGAGCCATCCTCCTACGAAGAGATGTACAACCCGAATATCTGGGATTGTCGAACCGGATTTAGCCGGGTCGAACTATTTCTCCCGGTACTACTTTCCGAAGGTGTTAACCAAGGCAGGATTCCTCTTGAGCGCGTGGTTCAAGTCTCTTGTGAGAACCCTGCCCGGACGGCGGGGCTTTGGGGAAAGAAGGGTTCATTGTTCCCAGGGTTCGATGCCGACATGGTGATTGTCGACCTAGGTCGGGAAGTCACAGTCGGAAAGGGACACATCAATACTCGGTCGGGTTGGTCAATCATGGAAGGCCACGACTTCACCGGTTGGCCCATAAAGACGATATTGCGAGGCAAAGTTACCGCAGAGTGGGCCGATGATTCACCGGGTATGAGGCCTGTAGGAGACCCTCGAGGTGAGTATCTTCCGCGGACCCCAGGGACCAAGAGCCCAAGTCCCGAGATCACTAGCATGGCACGGATAGCGAAAGGTGATCGTTGGCTCCGTGAAGACTGGACCCGGCCTGGGTTCTCTGCCGAAACCCTTAAATACAGTGGCCCTCGGGAGGCCTGACGGATGGAAATGCCGTGGGATGATGTCATCTCGGAAGAAGATCGTCGAATTTTCGAAATTGCCGGTTGGGGCAAACGGGCGGGCTTTGGTGAACGCCCGGCGCTCTTGGTGATTGACGTCAACTACAACTTTTGTGGCGACACGGAAGAACCAGTGCTTGATTCGATCAAAAAGTGGCGGTACGCCTGCGGGCCTCATGCTTGGAATAGGGGTGTTCCAGCAATTCAACGAATTCTGGCCGCGGGCCGATCAAGGAGGCTTCCGGTTATCTACACCACCAACCCTCGACGTGATGATGGATTCGACCTTGGCATCTGGACACTAAAAAGCCATCGAGCCGATGATCCGGTTGATGTGTCCGGCCACAAGGGCAACGACATTGTTAGCGAATTGAGTCCGGAGGCAGGTGACCTATTCATAGAGAAGTGCAAGCCATCAGCTTTCTTTGGCACCACACTCGCTAGCCACTTGAACAATCTCAAAGCAGACTCTCTAATCGTAATGGGCACTACGACTAGTGGCTGTGTTCGGGCAACGGCAGTCGACGCCCTGTCCTACGACATCCTGGTCACTATTCCTCATGAAGCAGTGTTCGATAGAAGTGCCCTGTCTCACAAGGTTGCACTTCTGGACTTGCACATGAAGTACGTAGATGTCACCGATACAGACGACGTTGTCGACTATCTAGAAAGTCTCAGCACTGGGATCTTTGATGATGTTTGGCCACCGGCAGCAAGAGCAGCTGCCTTCGACAACTAATGGAATTCGTCATCCGTGGCTGGCGGACCCAGATCACTGAAGAACGAGTGAACGAAGGCCAAGTCGCTGAAGTAGCCCTGCGCAAGGTCGTAGTTGCCGCAGTTATTGAGAACCCGTTTACTGGTTCATATGTGCAAGATCTCTCGGCTGCCGTGGAGTGGTCTGCGTCGTTCGGCACTCAGATAGGTGTCATGGCAGCGGCAGCTCTCGGTGAACCTGTCCAGGCATATGGCAAGGGGGGTGTAGCTGGTGTCAACGGGGCCCAAGAACATGTTGTTGCTTTCATAACAACTCCTTTCGGTAATGCGTTGCGCGAAGCGGTAGGTGGAGGAAAGGCATGGATCTCTTCAACTTCCGTTGTGGGGGCTGGCGGTACGCCTCTCACCTTGCCGTTGGCCCACAAGGATGCTCTTTATGTTCGCAACAACTATGACGCTGTTACTTTGTTCCCGGGCGATGCCCCGAGGCCTGACGAGGTGGTGGTAGCTGTGGCAGTCGCAAATCGGGGACGCTTGAATAGTCGGCTCGGTGGCTTGGTTGCAGACGATGTTCTGGGCGAAGACGGGCTTGTCTAGAAGATACTCATGACAAGAAACACAAAGGAGATCCACTTCTCCGTCTCCGCATCGAAGATCAAACCTCCATTCGAAGTCGATCCAACGATGCTCTTTTATTCGCCACAAGAGACGGTGGATGCTTTCAGTCACCCGCGGGTATCAGTACATCATGACTGGGTCGCAAATGACTGGGTACCACCTGACGGGTTTCCCAGAATCGCATTGATTATCCCGTGTACAAAACTTAAGCCTTATCCGACCAGCCGCGAACATCGCAGCATTAATCGGGCACTTATGGCCGACGGCTGGGAACCTGATGGAAGTGGGAAACCGCCGTTGGGACTAGATGGTGCCCTTGATGAAGGTGAGGATCGTCGACTCCTTGACGTGGGAACCATGTTCCGCAGAGGCGTGGCGTTGGACAGAATAGTTATTTCTGAACCCCTCGGGCTAGTTCCCTATACCCACGTGTACGAGTTCAATGGCGACCCGAGTCCGGCATCTGGCTATGACTGCCCAGGTCTTTTCGAGTCACGTGGGACGTCAGTTTCGCCATGGCGAGAGGACCACACCGCGGTCCAGACAGCATCAGGCCGTTGGACCTGGGGGCCAAGGGAAAGAGAAGCCTACGTGACTGCGCACAACACACTCGTAGATTTGGTTCACCAGACACTTCACAGGGTGGGGCCCCGATACGGGGGCATAGTTGCTTGGGTGTCTCCGGGTCTAACTCATAGAAGTTTCCTGATGGACGAGAGACAGAGAAAACTGGAGGGTTTGCCACTTAGGAGAAAGAGTACGCATGGAATGTTGGCCTTGCGTGGAGTTCGTGACCAGGGTCCAGGCCTATTGGACATACTTCCTACCACGGCGCAAATGGTTGGGGCCCAGGAGAAACTAGCCGAGCGCCTCAAACGAGAGGGGAGGAACTATTCCCGAAAGGCAGTACAAGGTGTTTATGCGCGAGGCGACGGTCATGACACTCCCTTAGGACTACCTGAGTTGTTGACCCATCTCGTGGCTTGGATCAACAAACAGGCGGCAGAAGTGTGATGGCAGAGCCAGAGTTGGTGAAGGTACCTACCACGGCAATCATTAATATTGGAACTCTCCTTACCGGTGATGTCAGTGAACCGTATGGCTCAGCGGATTCGCTGTTAATCCAAGAAGGACTCATTGCTCAAGTCGGCAACGTCGGTTCTGCTGAGTCTGAGCGGGTCATCGACGCTGGTGGAGCGACTGTTGGGCCTGGGCTAATCGATTCCCACTGTCACGTGGTCCTCGGTGACTACACGCCTCGACAACGAACCATTGGGTTTCTTGAGTCTTACGTGCACGGAGGTGTCACCTCGTGCATCTCCCCTGGGGAAATACACCTGCCAGGTCGTCCTCATGATGCAGAGGGTGTGAAAGCTCTCGCAGTTCTGGCGCAGCGGTCGTGGGCGAACTATCGACCTAATGGCATGAAGGTGCATGGGGGTGCAATCATCCTTGAGCCGGTGCTTAGTGCAGATGATTTCAATGAAGTGGCTTCCAAAGGAGTGTGGTTGGCCAAGTTTGGCTTTGGACTCTACGATGACCCTGCTGAAGGACTGCCTCAAGTCCGAGATGCCCAGAACGCTGGAATAAAAGTGATGGCCCACAGCGGAGGAGCCTCAGTCCCTGGGTCCAGACCAATCACTGTGGAACATCTTCTACTCCTCAAACCCGACGTGTGTGGCCATGTGAATGGAGGGCCGACTTCACTTGATGACGAAGGACTCGAAGTTCTGGTACGGGAGACAGAGCTTGTACTACAAATAGTTCAAGCGGGTAATCTCCGCTCATCTCTTCGAATCATCGACACGGTTCGCGAAATCGGTGCCGAGCGTCGAGTGATCATCGGTTCCGATACTCCAACCGGTACTGGTGTCATGCCGCTGGGAGTGCTCAAGACGGTGGCAGAGTTGACCTCACTGGGCAACCTTGATCCTGGATTGGTGTGGGCGTGGGCATCAGGAGCTATTGCTGATGTTTATGGGTTAGATGCTGGGAAGGTGGAGGTTGGAAGGCCAGCGGATCTTGTGATCTCGGATGCACCATGGGGTTCTCATGGCAGTGGAACTCTGGGTGCACTAGCTCGAGGTGACATTCCCGGTATTAGTTCCGTGCTGATTGATGGAGAGGTGCGAACTCTAACGAGCCGTAATACTCCAGCCTCCGCAACGCCAGTAGTAGTCCATCCCTACCTGAAAGACCCGTGTGGCTCTGAGCATGTTTGTTGATCTGCTCGGAGGACTGCTATCGATCTATTGTCAAGTGACTCAGAAACGCTGAGAAAAGGTGTTGAGCATGGAAAATGTTGTTGAAGAAGTTCTCGTGCCTGCGTCGCAAGGTCGTGGGATACGAGTAAGAGAAGGCCAACTCCTAGACGTTATTGATGTCGAAGGACGACAGGTGGGGGATCTCGTTGCTTGGTTCGAAGATGACCCTTCCGAATATCTATCACCCACGCACACTGTCTCTTGTAATACATCAATTCGTCTGGAAACCGGCTCTGAAGTCTTTTCGAACTATAGGAATCCAGTATTTACCATCGAGAGTGACGATGTTGAAAAGCACGACATCATCGTGCCTTGTTGTGATCACGAAAGGTTCGCCCGCGACTACGGACTTGATAGTCATCGACACTGCTTGGGAAACCTCGAACAGGCACGAGATCTTTTGGGAGTGGAATTTGTGTTGCACGGCGAGAATGCCTGGAACGTCTTCATGCATAACCGAGTGACTGGCAATGGGCAAGTTGTCACAGATCCTGCGGCTCACGAGGCAGGCTCCACCATCTCTCTCCGAGCTCATCATGATCTGGTCGTACTTCTCTCTGCTTGCCCGCAAGACCTAACACCTTGCAATGACTTCAACTGCACACCGATGCTCCTTAGAACCCGTGACACCAGATCCAAATAGGGCAGACCCGGGCTTACATCCACTGGAGGTGATCAAGGAGGAAGTCGCCCATACCGCCAGAATGATTGCGGCCGCCGGGCTGGTTGATGCGTTTGGGCATGTGTCAGCACGGCTCCCGGGGGAGTGCTTCCTGTTGACCTCCACAGCACCAATGTTTTCAACTACCTCGGAATCGATAGTTACCGTCAGGCTCGACGGAGAAGTGCTTGAAGATCCGACCGGTGCTGCTCCACTTGAAACGCCACTTCATGCTGCTCTCTATAGGGAGCGAAGAGATGTAAATGCAATATGCCGAGGTCATGGGCCTGCAATGGTGGCTTGGGGAGTTGGAACTCTAGACATTCCGCTACTCCACGGCCTGGGTGCTCTGGCAGGAAGTGTGGTGCCGGTTCATCCCGAGATAGCACTAATTGCTTCGAAGGATTTAGGTGAGGAAGTTGCCAATACGCTTGGAAACAACCTCGCGGTGTTGCTTTGCGCAAATGGTGGTCTCGCTGTTGGTTCTGACCTATTAGAAGCGGCAACCCGTCTGTGGATTGTTGAAGAACGTGTTCGGGTCGCTCTCTCAGCTCACTCCAACGTTCAGCCATCAGGGGATTGGGATGCAAGAGTGGGATTTACGCCAATTGAGATGTCACGTGCTAAAGCTTGGTTTCACGCCCGTTTCTCCTCAGACAGCAAGACCTCTACAAAGGAGTATTAATGGTTCTTGAACGTCCTGTCCCTGGGCCCACAATGGAACACACGCTGATTGAGTCCTACAAGGACCGCTTCATGAACCACCTGTCACAGACAGTGCCGGGACGCAAGGAACTAGTTATCTCCGAAGCTCGTGATTGCACCATCAAGACAGCAGATGGACGCTTGTTTCTGGACTTCATCTCAGGCATCGCAGTGGCCAATGTTGGCCACTCTCACCCTGAGGTAGTGGCCGCGATCCAACAGCAAGTCGAACAGTTCGCCCACGTGAATGTCTATGGCCGATTTGTGATACCACCACAAGTCGAGATAGCCGAGCGCCTGGCACGTGTAACACCCGGGAATCTTGATGTCGCCTACCTGACTTCGACTGGAACTGAAGCGACCGAAGGAGCTCTGAAATTGGCTCGCAAATATACAGGTCGAAAGCGCTTCCTAGCCTTTGAAGGTGGATTTCATGGCCGCACGTTCGGGGCTCTATCGGTTAGTTGGCGACAGCAATACCGGGAGCCTTTCGAGCCACTACTTGCAGAGGTGGATTTTGTCCCCTTCGGCGATCTGCAGGCGGTCACTGGTGCTATAGGAGACGACACCGCAGCGGTCATTGTGGAACCCATCCAAGGAGAAGCAGGGGTCCGGATACCAGATGATGATTTTCTTCCAGGTCTCCGGGAGATCTGCACTCAACACGGGGCACTCCTGATTGTCGACGAAATCCAAGGTGGTATGGGTCGAACAGGCAGGTGGTTCTCTTGTGAGTTATGGGATGTCGTTCCTGACATCATCTTGTCCGCGAAATCCCTCGGCGGTGGATTACCCCTTGGGGCATTCTTATCTACAGCAGAGATCTTTTCGACGTTCCTCGACCCACCTCTCTCGCACCTAACAACCTTTGGTGGAAACCCGGTTTCCTGTTCAGCGGCTGTGGCAGCGTTCGACGTTATAGAAAGGGAGGGGCTACTCGGTGCTGCTGAAACGATGGGTACGAAACTCGAACATCGACTCCGAGGGCTTATGAGCCAATTCCCCGAATTGATAAGTGAAGTGCGGGGTCGAGGATTGTGGTTTGCCGTGGACCTGCCACCTCATCTAACAATGCCGATTGTCAACGACATGGAAAGTCGGGGGGTCATCGTCGGATCACTGCTCAACGCGGAAGGTACCGTGCGAATAGCTCCACCATTAATTGTGGCTGAAGCGGAGCTTGACGTCTTGACTGGGGTGTTAAGAGCGTCGTTGATGGCGGCCCGGGCAGGGGAACTTGTCTGATGGAGAGACCCTCCAACTAGCTGAAACAAGCTCAAGTTGATGACACAACCTGAAGCAGCACTCTTTGTTTTCGATGGCTATCGGGGGGCCAACGACGTAGGGCAGAACGCGGCAGCTAGTCTGAGCAGACTCTTGGGTGCCAGTGTCGCCGTCTGTTGGAACAAGTGGTTGGGGAGTGGTGAATCTCTGAGTGACCGGTTCCTCCGAGCGACCGCGTGGCTGGAAGAAAGATCGAGTCACATCAGTCAGATCAGTGCAATAGGCCTATCTATGGGGTGTCAAGTCGCTGTCCGATTTTCCCAGCAAATGTCTGCAAGATATCCCCTTTTGTGTCTCGACAAATTGGTCCTCGTCGCCCCCGATCCGAAGTATCGGCCAGTTGGAAGAGACGTTGAGGAAGCTAGCGCTGGAATCTCATCTGCATTTGATGAAGCGGTTGGGTTGTGGGGTTCAGAGGGGGCAGCAGGCCCACAGTTCGTGTCTGCATTGGCCGATCTAACTGGCCACTTCGCAGACATAAGGATCATCTACTGCCGCTCCGATGGGGTAGCTGAATGGAAAAACAATGTTGACCTGATGATCCAAGAACTGAATCTCAGAGAAGGAGTTGACGCTATCGAAGCCACAGATGGCGAACTCCTAGAGGGTTCCGACACCACCGTCGATCTTCGGTCTGTGAACTTGGAATCGGATGTGCACGAGCGGTTGTGGAGTTCGGTTAGTTTCTGACCATCTGAAGGGGCGGTTACTTGAAGGGAGTCTCACTGACGATGCTGGTGTTTTGTTCCGATGCTCACCGAGCTCATAACCCAGTTCAACCACATCTTTTTGGTGGTGAGCATCTTCCCCCTAAGGAGGTGCCGGAAAGAGTTGAAAGGATTCTCAACGCACTAAAAGAAATGGACTCAACGCAGGTCCGCGGTCCTGAGACCCTTGATAGCGAAATCCTCAGCAGCGTTCATTCACTGGACTATCTGGGTTTTCTTGAACATGCACATGCACGTTGGTGTGATCAAACTGGGGGCGACATCAGCGACGAAGCGATGCCTTTCGTCCGACCAGCTGTTGGCCAGCCTTTCGGCCATCCGACCAGTGTGCTCGCTCAGTTGGGTAGGTATTCAAATGATTCGGACCCGATACTGTCGGGCACCTGGCAAGCTGCCCTCGAGGCTGCTGCATGTGCGGCATCTGCTGCCAGATCAGTCCTTGAAGGCGAAAGCCATATGGCCTATGCCTTGACCCGGCCTCCGGGCCACCACGCTGGTCCAGATTTTTTCGGCGGCTACTGCTACTTGAACAACACTGCCATAGCGGCAGAACTGTCTGTTAGGCAAGGAGCCCGGGTAGTCACACTGGATGTTGACACCCATGCCGGAAACGGGACTCAGGCGATTTTTTGGAGTCGAAAAGATGTCATGTGTGTGTCGATTCACGGTGACCCAAACACTGAGTATCCCTTCTTTCAGGGGTACAGCAACGAGATTGGAGGAGGCGAGGGGTTGGGGTATAACCACAACCTGCCCTTACCGACTGGAAGTGACTGGGATAGCTATTCCCGCAGACTAGAAGAGGCCTGCCAACTGGTGACCAATTTTGGCCCTGATCTAATAGTTGTCGCTTTGGGAGTGGATACAGCCATAGAGGATGGCGTCCTAGGGTTGAAAGGCGACGACTTCCGACTGCTGGGAACCCGCCTAGCGAAGTTGGGAAAACCTACTGTGCTGGTTCAAGAAGGCGGTTATGACCTGACCGTGTTGGGCAAGAACGTAGCGGCCACAATTGAAGGCTTCGAACAGTCTGCATGATGGGCACTTCCATTTCGAAACGAGGGTTCATTCTCACCAAGTGGGTGTGTCCAAGACAGCTGATTGCACAGGAGTGTTCCGGGGAACCTACTTATGGGCACAGGCACAAGCCCTAAGCGAAAGGCAGCTCCACCCTTATGCCTTCACGAGCAGACCTGTAAGCAGCTTCAATCACAGCCACAGTGCTGCGACCCGTCACACCGTCTACGCGGGGTGTGACGCCACGGCTGACAGCCTCAAAGAATGCTTGCACTGATTTAGCGACAGATCTGTCCCAGGAGTCTGAAGTCTCAATAGTTTCCCATGCGCCATTGCTCCACTGTCGAAGACTGGGGCCGTCATCAAATCCCTCGAACTGGGCTTCACAACCAGCCACCTCCAGTATCGCCTGGGTGCCCACAACTTCTATTTGGTCATCGAATAAGCCTGATGGTCCGTGATATGTGGCATCAATCGTGCCGATGGCTCCACAGGAGAACTCAAGGATGATGCTGTAGGACTCCTCCATTCCTGGCATGTCCATGTTGGCTGAAACAGCGACTACTGGACCACCAAGTTCTTGGAGCATGTATATGCGGTGCACCCCGGCATCGATTAACAGACCTCCACCAGCTTGGGAGGGATCTGAGCGCCACGATCCATACCTGCCTCCAATCGCTAGTCTGGCTCTAATGGTCCTGAGGTCTCCGATGCTTCCATCCGAGATCATCTTGGACAGCATCTGGTGCGGTTCGTAGAAGAGTTGGTTATGTGACACGCCTACGACCCGGTCCGCTGCGGCCGCTGCAGCAATGACCTGATCACACTCGGCCACTGTCATTGCCATTGGCTTTTCCAACAGCACGTGCCTGCCGGATTCAAGTGCACGGATGGCCAAAGGGGCGTGCATGTTGTGAGGTAAGCAGATGTCTACTGCTTCCACATCTGGGCGTTCAAGTATCTGGTCAAAGTGGGTGGTGAGCCACTCACCTCTGCAGGACCCATTCAGACGTTCTTCATCGAGGTCGCACAATGCAGAAACTTGTATGTGATCTGAGGAACGAAGTGCACTGAGATGCACTTGTCCGATTTCACCTAAGCCAACAAGACTTACTCCGATCACTGGTAGCAGTAGGCCATCAGGGCCTGCACCTGGGCCAAGCTGATTCTCGCCGCCTCAACCGGATCATTATGAAGAACTTGCCTGAGGTATTGATAAGCCTCGAATTCCACAGATAACGGTCCCGAATACCCAGTTTCATCAAGGGCCTCGAAGAACTGTTGCCAAGGAACCTTTCCTTCACCCAAGAGACAGAAATGAAAATCCTCTCCTTCAGACCCAGGGCGTCCGAACGCATCTTTGAGATGGACGTGAGCGATCTTCTCACTCCATTCCCTTACCAGTGAGGGTATGGAGTCTCCGGTCATCACGAAATGACTTGGGTCGAAGGTGACTGAACACGACGTGGCGTCAAGAACTCTTCTAGCTGTAACCGAATCGTGAGCAAGAGTCCCCCAACAAGGTTCAAGTGAGATGGTGACCCCAAGGGGCTGAGCATAATCGCAGGCCTTGTTTAGAGCGTCTATTGAGGACTCCCAGGCTCGGCTGTCGTGGCGAGCAGTCGCATTTGGTTCCCACAGGTTTGGACCAGTGAGCACATTTACGATCGGGATTTCTCGTTCAGCAGCGATGTCGATTGCATGTCGCGTGACTTGCAACCCTTGCAATGGTTCAGTCACTAGATCTTGTTGACATGACAGAGCGCAAGCTGGGGTTACCAAGGTTTCAATGTGTTCCATTGTCCACTCGATGGTGTCGTAGCCCAATTCCAGCAGTTCGTCAGCCACCTGCTGTGCGGGAAGATCCTCGAAACCGACGTTAGCCATAAAGGCGATTGGCCACTTCACGAGCCCTCTACCTCTTGAAGTGCGCTTTCGAAGCGGTCCAATGCATCTTCAAGATCAACTTGGGCAGTGTTGACTGCTGGTTTGAATTTAACGACGTTTCCTAGGTTGCCAAAGACCGGACCGGTTCTTCCAAGCATGAGCCCTCGTTCGAGAGCGGCTTCAAGCACAGCCGCTGTCTCTGCAAAGGCCGGCTCCTTGGTTTGCCTGTTCTGAACTAACTCGACACCAATCATTAAGCCCTGCCCGCGAACATCACCTATCAGAGTCGACGATTCCTTAATGACGTTCAGACGGTCAACGATCAGTTCTCCCATTCGAGTCGAATGATTCATGAGGTCATCGGACTCCATTACATCGATCATTGCGAGGCCAGCCGCACATGACACCGGATGGCCCGCCATAGTGAACCCAAATTCCCAGGGAGCCAACGTCGAATATTCAGGTGTTGCTAGAGCAGCAGAGAGGGGAAATCCACCACCCAGAGCCTTACCCAAAACAACTATGTCCGGTTTAATGTCGTAGTGCTCGCTAGCGAACATAGGTCCGGTCCGACAAAAGGCACTCTGCACTTCGTCAACTATTAGCGCTACTCCTCGCTGTTTACAGATTTCTGCTGTTCGTTCCATGTACCCGAGTGGGGCAGGAATCATTCCTCCATTTGCTTGAAAGGATTCAACGATGACGCCTGCAGGCTTGTGGGTATGGGCTCGTTCCAGCGACCAGTCGATACTGTTGGCACAGGCGAGGTCACAGGTCTCACGTTGCAGACTAAGTGGGCAGCGGTAACAGTTGTATTGAGGAACGCGGATCTGCCTTTTGAGATATCCATCAAGTCCCTGGTTCGATCCCTCGTACATTTCTGGGTATACGTAACTAAGAGGAATTGTGCCAAATGTCCGACCGTGGTACCCACCGTCCAAACAAACGAAGTCGGAGCCTCCGGTGGAGCGCATGGCCAGATGCATCGCACCCTCTACTGCCCCTGCTCCGGAGAGCCCAAAGAGGGCACTTTGGATGTCGCCAGGGGCCAGGTTTGCCAATCTTTCTGCAAGGAGGGTGCGTGGCTCAGACTCCCAAACAGGGGTCGTATAGTCAACGGTGTCGAGTTGGGCCTTAACCGCCTCAGAAACCTTCGGATGACTGTAGCCAAGGTTCACTACCCACTCGCCAGAAATGACATCGAGGTATTCGCGCCCATCTGCACCAGTTACACGGACCCCCGAAGCACTGGCAATGGCAAGGGGTTCATCGCCCATGCTCTTGATGACGTGGCGTTCGGAGACCGCTCGGAGCTCCTCGTTTGAAGAATAGTGAGCAGATCGGTGCCTGCCATCCATGGTTCGTAACCTCCTATGGCAAGTATGCGGGCTTGGGAAGATCCCAGTAACCGGCATTGATACCCTCAGTGTCAGCTGGCTCTCGGCCTAGGCGGAAGTCGACTAGGTACGGGCCACCACTTGAAAGAGCTCTTCCCATTGCTGGATTGACGTCTTCAATCGAATTGACCTGTTCGGCTTCGCATCCCATAGCCCTCGCTACAGCTGCGAAATCAACTGGGTTGGGGTTGCCAAGGTGGTCGGTGAACTCAACTGCTACAGATCGGTCTTCACCAAACATGCCTCTTTGGAAGTCACGGATTGATAGCCATCCGGAATTATTTAGGCAGGCGATTACGATGTCGATACCTAGTTCGGCAGCGAGGTGAAGTTCCTGGACTGTTTGCATCAGGTCACCATCGCCGGCTAGTCCAACAACTGGTCTATCTGGTTGTGCAAGCTTGGCTCCAATGGCTGCAGGCAAGGTGTACCCCATGGTGGAGAACCCACCTGGTGAGAGCATTGTTCTCGGTTCAAAGGACAAGAACTCTTGAAAGGCTTGTATCTGAGGGTGTCCAGCAGAGGCTATTGCCACAGTTTCACGAGGAGCAATGTCGCGAATCATGTGGAGCAAGCGACTCATGGAGAGTACGCCAGGGTTCCAGCGCTCCTTTAGTTCGCTACGCCAGGCGTTCCTGAGGGTGGAAATTTCCGACTTGTAGTCAGCACGGTCGACCTTTCCTTGACCTAAGTCTGAGACAGAAGCGAGAAGGTCGGACAAGCCAGTCTTGGCGTCACAGACCGCACCGATCTCAGTTGGGTAGTTCTTGCCAATTTCAGTGGGATCGATGTCGAAATGAATGAGTTTCGTTTTTGGGATATCAAATGATTCTCCTGGCACATACGAAGAACAGGTCTGCTCGGCAAACCGGGTTCCGACTGCAAGGAGAACGTCGGCAGTCTTGGTGAGAGTATTGCCGCACCTAGTCCCGTTGGCGCCTGTGTGTTCGGCAGATAGCGGATGATCTTCTGGAAAAATACCTTTTGCGGTCATCGTTACCACGACCGGTGCCCCTAGATACTCTGCGAGCTGCTTCAGCTCAGTGGCTGCTTCAGCGTGCACGCAGCCACCACCGGCGAGAATCACCGGTCGTCGCGCCGTGAGAAGCAGTTTGGCTGCTTCGTCAATGTTGGCGCTATCCGGACTTATCCTTCCCTTCGGTCGATGTTTGCTTGGGTCTGGAACGACAGAATCGGTTAGCTGAGCTTGTACGTCCATCGGCAACTCAATGTGGACAGGGCCTGGTCTGCCTGTCATGGCGTGGTTGAATGCACGAGACATTACCGAGGCGACCATGTCCGGTTGGTGGGCAATGAAACTCCGCTTTACAACTGGTCGCATCAATGAGGAAAAGTCGCTATCGGCTTGGCGCTCGACTTCTTGGAGCACTCCGCGCCCGTACATGTATGTCTGGGGTCCACCAGTGATGGCAACCACGGGTATTGAGTCGACATACGAAGTTGCCAAGCCGACAATGGTATTGATTGATCCCGGCCCGATTGAGGTCACGGTCGCAAGGGGGGCCCCAGATGCTCGATAGTAGGCATCAGCGATATGAGCGGCTGATTGTTCATGGCGCGGCTTAAGTAAAGCGAGTTGGTCCGTTCGATCCTTTAGAGCATCGAAAAGGGCCATATCTCCGTGGCCAGGGATTCCGCACACATATGGGACCCCTTCAGCGATGAGGTAGTCAGCGACAATCTCGCCACCTGTCTTTTCGTTCATTGACACTGTCCTTTGTCTTGGGATCTGTTTAGGAATCCTTTGTCGCGATCAAGACTGTGATCGGATCAGGAAAGGCAACTCTGCGGACATCGCAAAAACCACTTGTCAATAGCATCTCTCCCAGGGTTGCGAGGCTGTGGGCAGCACCTCCGGTTTCCACGCGCATCATCAGATCGAACAATCCGCCAAACGCAGCTGGGCCCGTGTCGTTAGCGAAGTCGTTTACTACTACGAAGCCTCCGGGCCTGATAGCTCTGTTTGCCGATCGAAGCAACTCGACTCCAGTTTCCTTTGGATAGTCATGAAGCATGTGAGATACGAGGGCGGCATCCACAGATTCAATCTCAATTCCACAAGCTGATTCAGAAAAGATGTCGGCTGCCACGAATTCGACGGAGCCGGCAGGTAGATCCGCGAGGTGATCTCGTGCAAGTTCTATGACATCGGGCAAGTCGACCAGCACCGTTGTGCTGCCTGCCTCTGCGAGAGCCCGGGAATATGTTCCTAGACCGCCGCCAACGTCGAGAATCCGACCACGAGTGAGTTCAGGCAACTCTGCTAGTGGTGGTCCAGTGAGGCGAGCTAGAGCGTCAAGGGCATAGAGGAACTCCGTGGCTTGACTGGATCTGGCGTGGAGGCGTTCTTTCCATGGGGGAAGGATTGGGTGACCAGACCGAACGACTTCGTCGAGCCTTGACCAGGCAGTGGAAAAGAAAGCCTCCTTCCTAATGATCATGTCTAGGTCGGAGTTGTTTTGGAGATAGTTAGCGGAAAACGGGGTGGCGGCAAATTCTCCGTCTGAATGCGAGACTAGGCCGAGTTGGGCCAGTGCCCTGAGAAGAGCTCCAAGATTTGAGTCATCGACAGCAAGACATCTTGCGATTTCAGATGCAGGTTGAGGCTGGTCTGTTAAGGCATCAAAAAGTCCTAGTCGGCTGGCAGTGCTTATTGTTGCGGCGGGCTGATAGCCCACCAAGAGTTGAATGAGATCCAATGGTGAGGAAATCGTGTTCACTGGAAGTTCCTTAGAGCTCGGAACAAGCGAATACTGCGAAAGATGTCTCTAGACCCATTGACAAATCGGTTCAATAGAGAGGTGTGTCCCCCTGAAAGGTCATCTAGCAGAGCTGTCGCGGCGTTACGGCCGGGAAGGCCGCTGAGACCACCTCCGGGGTGGGTGCCTGCACCGGACAGGTATAGCCATCGAAGGCCCGTGCGGTGGTTGAGCCCTGTTGGCGGGCGCCAAGAAAACAATTGATCGATCGTGAGATCAACATGGTTGGGGTTGCCAGCAGGGTTGCCTGTCCGCTGCTCCCAGTCAAGTGGTGTCGTGGTATGAACAGAAAGAGTGTTTGAGCGAAGGTCATGGCCGGTGATTTGGGCGAAGCCATCAAGTAGCCAGTTGGTGGCCTGGTCTGTGAATGCTTTGTCCCAGGTGCCTTCACTGGGTTTGGCGGGGACAAAGGCGGATAGCCAGACCGTCCCTTGTCCTACGGGAGAAGCGGTGTGGTCGGTCGCTGATGGCGATGCCCACATCATCGCGGGGCTAGTAGGCAATTCTCCGAGGTGGATTTCTGCGAATGATCGGGCAAGCGAGCCAGTCCGTTCTTGGAGCATCCATAGTGCAGAATCAGCGTCGGATCCAAATCCGATGGAACTCGGCGAGGATAGAGCAAGGTCAACCTTTAGTTCCCCAACATTGAATCGCCCAGAACTCAAGTTGTTTGCCGCTTGACAGAGGTGGTCAGGTGGCGAATCCAGTAGAGCCACCGTTCGACGCAAGTCCACTGTTGAAATGACATATCTAGAAGAGAGTTCTTCACAGTTGGCGATCGTGACCGTCGCGCACTCACCTGATTCGGTAATACGAGTTACGGGCGAACCTGTGCGAAGCTCGCCACCGGCGGATTCGAGTGCACCTACCAGAGCCTTGATTAACATGGCAGAGCCGCCAACAGGGCGGGCTGTCTCACCGCCATGGGATGCGGCCAGCAGAAGGGCGAATAGTCCTGTTCCGGGCAGGTAGGGCGGCAACTGATTGTGCGACCCATACATGGTGATTGCGCTACGAAGACACCTATTTTCTAGGTGGCGTTCTGTCACTGCCTCACTTGAGGAGACCAGGAGCCGAACCAGATCGATGTTGCTCGGCAGAGCTGCCGCCATTTGCGCAAGATCGGAAAAGTGAGGAGGTTCGGCAAATGAATCTACCATGCTCAATAGGGCAGAGCCGACTTCTGCCAACATGCGGTAATTGCTGGTATCGGTTGGTGCGCATTGGCTCAGCGATTCAATGGTTTCGTCAAGGTCCTGATGAAATACCAGAGACTGACCATCTGCGAAGCCGGCACCAAACATCACCTCACGCGAAACGTATTCAAGTCCAAAGTCTTCGAGCCGAAGTTCCCTGGCGATGTTGAGGATCATCGAGTGGTCGATAGCTCCGTGCTCCAAACGGTGTCCGGTCTCAAGAGTCTCGGTCCAGATACAGCCACCAGGGTCATTTGCTGTTTCGAGTACGAGAACGTCAAGGCCACTCTGAGCCAAAGTTACTGCCGATACAAGTCCGTTGTGGCCAGCGCCTATTACAACTACGTCATGATCAGGCATGACCATCCTCGTTGAGCCAGGCCAGAATCCCGGGTCAGTGATTCGGCAAGAGGACGACACCGTTCGATCTGCCTGTCTTCGTCAATAGCTGCAAGTTCGGATGCCTTGAGGACTTGGTGTCCGTCAATCCAGACATCACTAATGGAGCGCGGGCTAGTGCAGTAGACGAATTGCTGATAGGGGTCATGAATCACTGCCAGTTCCACGGTGCCTCCAGCGAGAATTACGTCAGCCCGTTTGCCTACTTCAAGGCTTCCGATGTCATCATGCAAGCCGAGCGCACGGGCACCCTCGATGGTGGCCATCTTGAGTGTTTCTTGAGCTGATAGGATTGCGGGATCTGTGTGGTGAACCTTCTGCAACAGGGAAGCCGCTTTTACTGCTTCCAACATGTTCTGTGAGTCGTTGGAAGCGGCACCATCGGTCCCTATACCAACTGCAAGACCGGTGTTTCGAAGCTTAGTTACGGGACACACTCCAGAACCAAGGATCATGTTGGCAACTGGATTATGAGCGATCGAGACAGAATGCTCAGCGAGTAGGTCGATGTCGGATTCGGTGACCCAAATCACATGAGCAGCTAGCAGTTTTGAGGAGAGAATGCCGAGAGACTCGGCATGGTCAATCGTTCGGTGGCCCCAGCGCCTCCTGGCCTCTGATAGTTCTTCGCTAACTTCAGCTAGGTGGGTGTGGATACCCCAGTCGCGGTCGTGGCATAGGGCAGTGCCAGCTGCGAGGAGTTCATCGGACTGGCCAAGAATGGTTCCGATTCCATAGCTGAAACCCAGCAAATCGCTGCTCTTAGCCGCTTCAAATAGTGCTTCTTGTTCGTCGAGAATTCGTGATACCGCCAGTCCTTTGGTATCACAGAGGCCTCCTACGGTGTCCTCTGCTCCAAAACTCACAAGGGCTCGCATCCCAGTGAGAGCGAGTCCGTCCACGACTCCCAATGATGCAAAGGAATCTGGATTGCCATGCACAAACATGTCATTTATGCAGGTAACCCCGCTCCGGATAAGTTCTGCGGCCTTGAGCACGCTGCCTTCACGTGCCATCTCGCGTGTTAAGTAGCGTCCGGCAGGAGTGACGATCTCTTGTCCCCACGTGAAGAGTGGTAGCTCAGATCCCAATCCCGCCAGAAATGCTTCTGACAGATGGGTGTGGGTGTTCACTAAGCCAGGCAGAACCATGCCGGTCCCATCACCTACAACTGGCACGTCCGGCAGGGCAGCGGAAAGTTCATCGTAGGAGTCAACCGCAACTATTTCACCATCCCTGAGATGTACAGCCGCGTCGCGCAGAGCCCCCGCGGGGCCCATCGTCAATACCCAGGCACCTCTTACGAGAGTGTTCCGAGGACTAGGGTTCTCTTCGGACACCACTAGGTGTCCTCGATGCGGTTATCGAAGTGCCAAGGCACAACTAGTCGTTCAATCAAGGAAATGAGGCCGAAGAACATCACTCCTAGTGCTGCCAGTACGACAATGATTGCAAACACATCGTCAGTGTTGACAGCACGGTTCTTGATGAGCAGGAGATAACCAAGCCCTCCTCGAGCTCCCACCCATTCTCCAAACACCGCGCCAAGAACACTGAATGCTGCCGCCACCTTCATACCGGTAAAGACATGGGGTAAAGCGTGAGGTATTCGGACTTCTCGAAAGATCTGGACCTTATTTGCTCCAAACGTTCGCATGAGCTGGATCATCTCGGTATCAACTGAAACCAGTCCGTCTGTTGTTGACACCGAAATTGGGAAGAATGCGATTAGCGCCACCACTATTACTTTCGGAAGGATTGAGAAGCCGAACCATGTGACAAGTACAGCTGCAACAGCTGGAATAGGGATGGTTTGGCTTATGACCAGCCAGGGATAGACAGCACGTCGTAGGGGTTTGGAATAGGTGACTAGAAGTCCTAGAGCGATACCTACGATTGCTCCAACGCCGAACCCGAGCACCATCTCGATGGCGGTGGTTTTTGCATTGCGGAGATACAGGTAGGGGTCATTAATGAGTGCGGCGGCAACGGCGGATGGAGGTGGAAAGAGTCGGGGGTCAGAATTGGTGACAATGGTCCAGAGTTCCCAAAAGGCAACAACACAAATACCGAAAAAGAGTGGCGGCAAGATCATCCGAGAGAGACTATTGATACGAGAATTCTTGACCATCTCAGGCATCGGGTCGTTCCGAGCCAAACAGAGCCCCAGTGCTCGTGTGAAGGTAGTCGAGTGCGTTTTTCTTATATGACGCGAACTCAGGGGTAAGCACGACCTCGTAGGGGCGGGGTCTTTTGATTGCTACTTCGAGTGTCACTGCAACTGTTGCCGGTCGTTCTGTCAGAACGTAGACACGGTCAGAGAGACGAATGGCTTCGTCTACGTCGTGAGTGATGAAAAAAATCGAAACCGCACTGTCTTGCCAGACATCCAGAAGCCAAGATTGCATTCTTAGTCGAGTGAGGTTATCGAGGGCCCCAAATGGTTCATCTAGCAACAAGATGTCTTCTGCCGCCAGAAAGGTGCGAGCAAGAGCAGCCCGTTGACGCATCCCGCCAGAGAGTTGGTTTGGATAGTGGTCGGCGTACTCTCCAAGGCCGTATCGCTCCAGAATCTTCTTAGCAGCCTCAAATGCCTCTGTCCGGGGAGCTCCCTTCACGATTCGACCGAGGGCTACGTTGGCAGCGACAGTCTTCCAAGGCATGAGGAGGTCACGCTGCATCATGTAGCCACATCTACCGACGCGACTCGAATCGGATCGACCGTCAAGTGCCACCTTGCCTTCACTTGGTTCAATGAGGCCAGCGACAATGTTGAAGAGTGTCGATTTACCGCAGCCACTAGGCCCCAGGACACTTACGAACTCATGGTGACCAACGTGGAGGTCTAGATCTCGCAATACAGGGGAGGTCCCGGTGGAGGACGAGAAACTCATCCCCAAGCCCTGAATATCGATCTTTGCTTCTTCGGTCATGGATCACAACAGATACGTCGGGGGGGGGTGGGGGTTGTTGTTGGATAAACCCCCCACCCAAAAAAAGAGAGGTTTAAATAAATAAAGTGGTGGAAAAAAAGTGTTAACAAGATGAAATGGAACCCCA
>JASMKJ010000125.1 GCA_030749275.1 Acidimicrobiales bacterium | reverse complement strand
AACGGAACAGCGATCTTTACCCGCGACGGAGGAGCAGCGCGCCAATTCCAACACGAAGTGCAGGTCGGAATGGTCGGGATCAACGTTCCGATACCTGTACCTGTCGCCTACCACTCCTTCGGTGGATGGAAAGCCTCCCTTTTCGGCGACACCCACATGTACGGGCCCGAAGGAGTGCGGTTCTATACCCGCGCCAAAGCAATCACCGCTAGGTGGCCTGACCCTGCGTCCAGTCAGATAGACCTAGGGTTTCCACAAAATCAGTAACAACAAATAACTATCCACCTCGGAGAATGTGCACTACGCAGACTGCGCCTATCCCGACCATATGCGCCATCCCTGTCCGAGCATCGGGTTGTTGACGAGGGCCAGCTTCGCCCCGTAATTGGCGAACAACTTCCACGATTTGCCCCACCCCGGTAGGGCCGATTGGATGTCCCATCGCTAGAAGCCCCCCCGAGGGGCTGAACGCACAACTTCCACCAATATCGAAGTGCCCGGACTCGATGAGTGCCGCCGCTTCACCCGGTTGGCAAAGCCCTAACGCCTCGGCATATAACAGCTCCTCGATGGCGAAAGCGTCGTGAACTTCAAGGACGTCGATTTCGGATGGGTCCACAGCCGCTTCGTCGAACGCAGCTAACCCAGTGTCCGCAGTCAAAGCAGCATCAATACCGACACCCTCACCGTAAAGCGACTCGGTTTTTGTGACCGAGGAAACAACCCGGATAGCTCGCGAGCGATCCAGCTTCAAACGACTGATCCCATCTTCGGACGCAACGATCACAGCAGCCGCTCCCTCACCGACAGGACAGCACTGAAGTCTCGTCAATGACCCCGATATCGGCTCGGAGAGAATTTCCTCAAGAGTTCGAACTTTTTGCCGCTGGGCAAACGGATTGAGAGAACCATTTCTATGGTTCTTCAACGCCACTCGAGCCACTTGTTCATCGTTGACTCCGTGCAAATCCATGTATTCAGATGCAAGCAGGGCGAAATGAGTAAACGGAACCACAGAACCGCCTTCAAGATTTTGGATTCCCGCCTGGCCCGGCGCGGCACCGAGGCCTCCTCGAGGTTTGTCTACACCCAAAGCCAAAACAACGTCGGATCGCCCCGAAGCCACTTCAAGGCAAGCTTGAGCGACCGCCGAGGACCCCGAAGCCGATGCATTCTCAACTTGGGTCATCGCAATGCCGGTGGCCCCGAGCCTGCTCAACATGATGCGACTCGAACCCATACCCAGTAAAGCGGTTCCCGTGTACGCGGCATCAACATCTGGCCACGAGACAGCAGCATCGACCAACGCCGCACGGACCGCAGTCAGCCCCAGTTCGACATATGTCGTCTCAGAGCGCCGCTGATAAGGAT
>JASMKJ010000124.1 GCA_030749275.1 Acidimicrobiales bacterium | reverse complement strand
AATTGATGGGACACGCGGATTTACGAGAGGAGTGCCGCTGTACTCGACACTTCTTGCTGTAGCCGACGAAACGGGCCCCATCGTCGGAGTCATCTATGTTCCTGCGCTGAACTCGACCCTTGCTGCGGCGCGTGGACTCGGATGCTGGCTTGATGGACGACCGACGTCGGTGAGCAACGCAAGCCATTTGAAAGGCGCGCTGGTCAACACGAGTAGCTATGAAACGTTTACCAACGAGTCACTTATGGCCTTGAAGGGATCGGGAGCAATGATGCGCACCTGGGGTGACGCGTTTGGCTACTACCTAGTGGCTTCAGGTCAAGCTGAGGCGATGATCGATCCTGTTTGCTCGTCCTGGGATTTGGCCCCTATGCCAGTTATCTTGGAAGAAGCTGGTGGCCGGTTCACCGACATGACTGGCGAAAGCTCTATCGACTTAAATGCCGCACCCGATTCCATCAGCGGCATAGCCTCAAATGGGCTCCTCCATGATGAACTACTTGAGGTATTGAAATCGACATGACCAGCCCTAACGAAAAAATGCCCAAATGGGTCCCACGGGCAGTCGCTCTATTTCTTGGCGGTCTAGCACTCTTAGGGGCCTTCATATGGATGTTGATACAGGTCCGCTCGCTAATTATCGTGATCCTCGTTTCCCTTTTTCTTTCCTTTGCCATCGAGCCTGCAGTTAATTGGCTGAGCCGACGAGGCTGGCGAAGAGGTCCAGCGACATTAGGAATGTTTGCAGTGATCCTCCTCGCTGTTGGTGGCTTCTTGTATGCCATGGGTTCGGTTCTTGCCGATCAAATAACTAAGTTGACTGCGGAAGCTCCCGGATACATAAGAGAGATCGAACAGTGGCTGGAGAGCAAATTTGGGATTGTCCTAGAGACCGACTCCCTCATCGCCGAATTTTCAAGTGGTGGAAGTGCTGCTCGCTTGGCGTCGAACATCGCCGGAGATCTGGTGTCGATCGGCACTGCTTTGATGTCACTTGTCTTCCAAACGTTGACGGTTCTCTTGTTCACCTTCTACCTAGTTGCTGATGGCCCCAAGCTCCGACGGCTCCTTTGTTCCACGTTGCCACCAAAGAAACAAGCCCTGATGCTCAAAGGCTGGGAGATAGCGATTGATAAGACCGGGGCCTACATCTATTCGCGGACGCTGTTGGGTTTAGCAGCATTCCTTGTCCATTGGCTCGTATTCGCCTTACTTGGAGTTCCTTCGCCAGTTCCGCTTGCCCTGTGGGTCGGGATCATGTCGCAGTTTGTACCCGTTGCCGGCACGTACCTAGCGGGGCTGCTTCCAATATTGATCGCTCTGTTGCATCAGCCAATAACTGCTTTGTGGGTTCTCTTAGCAATAGTGGTATATCAACAGCTTGAAAATTATCTATTCGCACCCCGGATCACTTCTCAGACAATGAATATTCACCCGGCTGTGGCGTTCGGCACGGTCATTTTAGGAGCGGCTCTTCTCGGGGTAGTTGGAACCCTGCTGGCAGTCCCCGTTGCCGCTACCGTTCAAGCATTCGTCTCGACTTACATCAGGCGCCATGAGTTAATTGAATCCGAGCTTCTAGAGGACACCGAAGCCGACGACTAGCCGGGTTGGCCGCATACTTATCTCTAGAGGTTGCCGATGATGAGTTCCACAACATCGACGTCCAATTTGGTGCCGCGAACAAGTAGGTCGATGGGCGTTGGATCAAAATCGGGTTGATCTAGGAACTCCAAAACCATTGCAACTTCTTCCGGGCGTTCGACAACTAAGACGCTCAGAGCATCTGGACGTTGACCGGCTGACGAGAGGACCATTTGGAGCCGTCGTTGATGATCCGCCACCGTTACGGTTGCCGAGATAACCTCGTGAAGTGTCGCAAATGAGTGAACCGTGTTTGACTGATAGACCGGGGTCCAAAGCTCTTGTTTCGACCTTTGACGCAAACCTGACTCTCGGAGCCGTCGAACCAACTCCCGGCTATCAATAGAGATTGCGCCTGCCTCTACCGCCAGAGCGTGTTCCTCAACGTTGATGTCGTAGTGGTCGCCTTGAAAGCCGATGCGACGTTTGCCGATTCCTTGGGCGAAGCTATGTAACTCCGCCAAAGATGTGTCGGAGACCATATGTCCCCACAGCCTTCCCCGCCAAGGCCAACTCGGTGTGTCCACAAGAATCATTGTGCGGCGGACACCATTTCGTCGACAATCACATCATATTTAGGGGCTAGATTTCGCCAGCCAAATTCGGCAACGTGCCCTCGAGTCGCGGCTCTGTGAACATGAAGCCGGTCCCTATCCGATGCAAGTAGTAGTCGGAGCGCATCGTGTAGCGAGCCCTTGTAAAGCAGCTCAGAATGCAACGAAGTTGGTACAAGTTCCGGATACGCGAGGCGCCAAGGTAGGACAGGTCGCGCCCCTGCGAGAATGGCCTCAGCTACTGCTACGCCGAAAAAGTCGTGTTGAGCGGTTGAGACCACCAAATCGGCTCTACACAGAATCTCTTGGTAGTCACTCTTGCTTTGGACTCCAAAACAGGCAAGGCGATCAGCTAGTTGACTTTTCAGACGCTGATGCGACTTCGCTCCGCTGCGCTCGACTTCGCCCAATGCAAAGATTTCAAAGTCAAGACCCTCCGCGGCCAGCTTTGCCATCGCATGAACAAAATCCCCCGGTCGTTTGTCGTGGGACCAACGATGGTTCCACAAGATTTTCAGCTTCCCATCGACAGATTTGGGGTGCATCCCAGATGTTTCTATACCAACAGGGAGAATTTGCATGTTGCTGAGGGCGGCTTCAACCCTCGATCCAGCCCCCCGGGCCAACTCCTCGATGAACCCGGGCAACTCGCTTATAAGTAATTCAGCATGAAAGCGGCTTGCTACAGCGATTCTGTCTGCACTCAAAATGGAACCCCAGTCAGCAACAATTGCTCGATATGCCCGCCCACCTTTTGGTCCGGGTGGATAACCAATTTGGCTTTCGTGCATGTACAGCAACGTCGGTGGCCGAGGGGTGGAACGATGAAGTAACCCGAATACCGTTGCCAGATCGATGGGAGTGCTGGCGACAAGCACATCTACATCGCCGCACGCATTATCAATTTCGGCAGCGAAAATAGAAGGCGAGGTGATGAGTGAGCGACGCCACCCCGAGTCGGAGCCGTTGACGACCGAAATCGAATGCTTACTCTTGGAGCGCCAGCCCTCGACCCAACTTCGATGAGAACCCCGGTACCACGGTTCCAGGATAAGAACATTCGCCACATAGATGAACCTACAGGGTGCTTCACATCTGGGTAATAACCCGGCAAACTGGCCCATCGTGTTGAAGATGTCAGTTGTTGTTGCCGTAGCGTCATTAATTCTCTTCTCAGGGACCCCTGCATCTGCGGTCAAACTGGAACCGGTGGGCACGGCTTCGATCTACGGTCAACCGAATTCGGCATTGATGTCTTCAGGGGCGGGAGCAATGACCGCCAAATTAGATGGAAGTGGATACTGGATAGCGACAACGGAGGGTTCGGTCTTCGCATTCGGCCAAGCTCTGCATTTTGGCGACATGACCAATACAGTCTTGAATCAACCGATCGTCGGAATGGTTGCAGCGCCAAGCGGAAATGGATATTGGTTGGTAGCAAGTGATGGCGGCATCTTCTCATTTGGTGATGCCGCGTTTTACGGATCTACTGGAGCGTTGGCTCTTAACAGTCCAATTGTGGGTATGGCGACTACGACCACCGGGAACGGATATTGGCTGGTCGCCGCGGATGGCGGTGTGTTCTCCTACGGTGACGCGCAGTTCTATGGTTCGACTGGAGCGATCAGGCTAAATCGGCCGATCGTAGGAATGCTTGCCACCAAATCCAGCGAGGGGTATTGGCTGTTAGCCGATGATGGGGGCATCTTCACTTTTGGAGATGCGCACTTTTATGGGTCGGGACCCGGGGAAGGCTTCACAGACTCGTTCGCAGGGATGATCCCAACCTCGGACGGAAGTGGTTATGCGCTGGTTCACACCAACGGCCGGATCACGTCTTTCGGGAGTTCCTCGCTTCAGGCAGAATCCGTTTGTGACCCTTGGCCTGTCACTGATTTGTCCGTAGCCGGAGAGGGCGCTGTTCTACTGAGAGCTCCAAGCAACACACCGACCGACGCTCCGTCGGAGAACTCGGCGCAAATGGATACCGAATACCTCCAGCGTCTGATTTTCCATTCACAGAGTTGTCAGAGTCCGGAAACCTTGCTGCCAATGTCGTTGGGTTCTCCCCTCGTGGAGCCGGTGACTACTTCCTCTTATGGGTGGCGCCGACACCCCATCTGGGGCGAGATCTCCATGCACAACGGAATCGACTTCATTGGGCCTAACCGGACATCAGGTGGAGCTGCTCTTGCAGTCCGAGGAGGAACAGTATTGTCAGTAGTCAACCTCGTTGCTTATGGCAAGACAGTGGTCCTTGACCATGGTGGACAACTATCGACGGTGTACGGGCATCTCAAAGAGCCTCTGGTGGTAGTCGGTGAGACAGTCAATATGGGAGATGCTGTCGGATGGGTTGGATCTACAGGTCTATCGACTGGAGCCCATCTTCATTTGGAGTTACGGGTGGGCAGCTGGGCTATCGACCCGAGTCCGTACCTCTTGTTGCCCTAAAGATAAGAACACACTAAAAGACATCTAGATGTTCCAAAACCGCGTCAATGAATCCAAAATTCTTTGGCGTGGCGAAATGATCGCAACCCTTCAGTTCAGAATAACTCGGATCAGAAAGAGCGCTTAGCAGCGGTTCAGCAGGCCCAGCAAAGTCTTCGGTCCCTAACACAACCCTCACTGGGTGAGTGATTCGAGCGAACTGTTCCTCACCTAGGGGGTAGTGTTTGCGCCTCATGAATGCAGCCAACGCCTCACCATCTTGGTCTGGCTCGGCCGCGTAGCGAGCAAAAGTTTGGGCGTGGACATCATCTTGGTCGGCTTGTCCCTGAACGCCCTTAGCGATTCGCTCAGCTTGTTCCTCGTCGCGCTCAAACAAATTTCGTCCTACTCCCGCAACGACGAGTTTGCCGAATCTCTCAGGAGCGATCGCTGCCATACACAGAAGTGTGCGAGCACCCATGGAAAACCCGACTCCGTCTACTTTGCCCTCAGGGAGGCGGGTTACTAGCCGCTCTTCCATGTCCGCATACAGTTTTGGATCGTGATGTTTTTCGGCGGAACCATGACCTGGTAGATCCCAGGCGATGACCTCACGACCCGCGTCACTCAGTAGGTCGACGATCCCAGTAGGTGTCCAAGTCGAATCGACGGAACCTGTAAATCCATGAAGAAGTAGGACGGGGTTAGACATCTAGTAATTCTGGCAGAGCGACAGACACTTTGTGGAGTTCCTAGCAACGAGGAGGAACTCCTGAAATTCGATTACCGTGAAGCCCACCTATCTGAAAGAAGAGGAAGATGACATCCTCAGCCCACCAACCAATCCGTATCGCTAACTGCAGCGGATTTTTCGGAGACCGGTTATCCGCAGCGAGAGAAATGGTTCAGGGTGGACCCATTGACGCATTGACGGGGGATTGGCTGGCAGAACTCACCATGCTGATCCTTTCGCGGATTCAAGCGAAGACCCCAGGAGGTGGGTACGCGCGTACTTTCGTCACCCAGATGGAAGAAGTGATGGGGGAATGTCTTGACCGAGGGATCAAAGTCGTTTCCAACGCAGGCGGTCTAAATCCGCCGGGATGCGCTGACGCGGTTCAAGAAGTTGCAGACCGATTCGGTCTTAGCCCCAGCATTGCTTATGTCGCCGGCGACGATCTCGCTCCGCGATTGCCAGAGTTGATTGAAGCGGGAAATGACTTCTCACACCTCGACACGGGTGAACCGTTAGGTGACCTTGCCGATCGCATAGTGACCGCCAACGCATACATCGGATGTTGGGGCATCGTTGAAGCCCTAAATCAAGGCGCTGACATAGTCGTGACGGGCAGAGCAACTGACGCAGCCGTGGTTGCTGGTCCCGCAGCATGGCGTCATGGATGGCAACGTGACAACTGGGACGCTTTGGCGGGTGCTGTTGTAGCGGGTCACGTGATCGAATGTGGGGGGCAGGCCACGGGCGGGAATTATTCCTTTTTCACTGAGATCGAAGATATGACCTATCCAGGCTTTCCGTGGGCCGACGTATATGCCGATGGCACCTCAATCATCGGTAAACACGATGGAACGGGCGGGGAAGTGTCGGTTGGGACAATCACCTCCCAACTGCTGTATGAGATTCAGAGCGAACGATATTTCAATCCCGATGTGGTGAGCCGTTTCGACACAATCGAACTGGAAGAGGTCGAGCGAGATCGAGTGAAGATCTCCGGCACGCGCGGCGAACCTGCACCCAAAGACCTCAAAGTAGCCATGAACTACCACGGTGGCTTTCGCAATCAGATATCTGTTGGCCTTACGGGTCTTGATATAGAAGCCAAAGCTGAGTTAATAGAACGACAGTTCTGGAATGCCTGTCCGTATAGTCCTGAGGACTACGAGACAGTCGTGCGCAAGTATCTGCCTACCAACAAAGAGAACCCTGCTACCAACGAGGAAGCGGTGGCCGTCTACAAGATCATCGTCAAGGACCCTGATGAACGAAAGGTGGGACGGCCGTTTTCAAATGCCGGAACCGAGATCGGACTTTGCTCCATTCCAGGCATGTTTGGAACCGGAGGGGGCCCTGGACCAGGTCAAGCATTTGGTGTGTATTG
>JASMKJ010000123.1 GCA_030749275.1 Acidimicrobiales bacterium | reverse complement strand
CTATCTGAGCGGTTACTGCAGTTACAAAAGACATTATTCCCCCTGCCCGAATGTTGACCAAGAGACGACTCTACTCCAGATGATCAAACGGCAAAAGGTTGAGTTCGTGGAAGGTGACAGAGTTTCTACTGTCTGGGTTTTGGGTTACGCCCAAGGGACACCGTCGTAAGGGTCGCGTACCAACCTTCGCGCTACCACCATCCGGTGCACTTCGTCCGGCCCGTCATATAGCCGGGCGTAACGAGCTTCTCGGTACATGAATTCCAAAGGCGTGTCGGCGGTGACACCCAGCGCGCCGTGGACTTGGATAGCGCGGTCAACAACGTTGTGAAGCATCCGTGCTCCCCAGAATTTAATGAGACTGATTTCAGTTCGGGCTTCACTCCCTGAGTCAATGGCGCGTGCCGCATCGAGGGTCATCATCCGCGCTGCTTGAATTTCTGCCGCTGATTCGGCAATCATCGCTTGAACGTCACCTTTTTCGGCGAGGTAACTGCCATGGGCGTACCGTGTTTTCGCTCGTTCACACATCAACTCAAACGCTCGTTGCGCTTGTCCCAGCCAACGCATGGAATGAAAGATTCGTCCGGGTCCAAGTCGCTTCTGAGCGATATGAAACCCTTGGCCGCGTCCACCGAGAAGATTTTCATAGGGGACCCGAACATCGTTGTAGTTGACCTCACAATGATTGCCGCCTGTGTGCCCCATGGTTGGTACAACTCGAACAATCTCGTAACCCTCGGTATCGGTGGGAACGATGATGGAACTAAATTTGTTGTGCTTTTCTGCATCAGGTTCGGTGATGGCAAACACCGTCGTGAACGCAGCGCGATTGGCTCCCGAAGTAAACCACTTGTGTCCGCTGATTACCCACTCATCACCATCTAAAACCGCTGTCGCTTGCATCTGGGTGGGATCAGATCCGGCCACCTCAGGCTCGGTCAACCCCACCGATGGATAAATTTCGCCCGCGACTAACGGTTCCAGAAAACGCTCCCGTTGCTCGCTGCTGGCATACAGGTGAAGCATGATCGAATCTTGCATAGACAGACTGCCGACCGCCCACTGACCCCAGTGGGACCTCCCGATCACTTCGTTCAAATAGACGAAATCCATAAACGGAAGTCCACCGCCACCTATCTCGGTTGGATGCCCAAGAGCCCACAAGCCTGACTCTTTGGCTTTAGTTTTCAGTTCCGCGGCGACTTCCTCAGAGTTTGCGTCGTCGCTCATCAACTCTGGCTCTCGAGGGATCACGACATCATTGATAAAGGTCTTCATCTGCGTTTTGAGGGCTCGAAGTTCCTCAGGTAGCTGATCAACCATCATGCTTCCCTTCGTTCTGTGGTGAGGAGCTTAACGGACACCTATTCCTTGACCTGAATTAGGGTTGGGGCATGGATCGCGAAGAAGCGGAGAAGATCACCAAGGGCTTTGAGGAAGCCTACGTAACGGCCCACGCCAACCAGGACATCGAAGTCCTACGGGAAGGATTTCACCCCGACGTTGAAATCTTTCTTAACGGTCGCCTCCAGGCACAGGGTCTCGATGCCTACCTCGCCCTCTACGAGCCCATGCTTCCAACCATGCGCGACTTCGCTCTCACCAAGACATGTCGTGGTGTTGACGGCGACCGGATCACCGTTACCTACGAATGTTCCTTTACCACCCACCGAGGGGCCCAGAAGAGTGGTTACGGCATCGAATTGTGGGACATGGAAAACGGTCAACTTCGCAGATGGAAACACTTCGCCGCAGAGGTCTACGAATAGCGTGAAAACGATCCGGGAAGAGCACCTGTACGACCAAGAGCCGATCTTTCAGCGAGTCCCTGACGTGTTCGTGTAATGATTTACAGATGAGCATCGCGAAAGGCCAAGCCCTATCGAACGTGACATTTCCTGTCGACCGAGAGGAGAAGCGAACGTTCTTGTTGCAAGCCGTTGAACAAGTCCGGGATGCAATCAAAGACAGCGTCACCGAAGCCGAAACATCTCGGACTCTGCCAAATTCGCTCTTCGAGGCAATCTATGAATCAGGCTTGTTTTGGATGAAGTTGCCTGAGCTTTTGGGGGGAGCTGAGGCGGATCCTTTAATCCAAATGGAGGTAATCGAATCGTTGGCGAGGGTTGATGCCTCCGCCGCGTGGAACGTGATGATCGGGTCCCAATCAATCGCTCTTCCCGCGGCATGGCTACCTGATGCCTCAGTGGCCGAAATGTTCACAGGTGACGATTTCCCGGTAGTTGCGGGATCTCTCATGCCTTCAGGTGTCGCAATACCCGTCACAAACGGATTTCGTGTGACCGGACGTTGGAGTTTCGCGAGCGGAATTCGTCATTGTCGATGGGTGAACGCCACTGTTCGCGTCGAAGGGACTGCGACTACCGATGGTGAGATGCGCCGCGTTGTCATTCCAACCGCTGATGTGGTCATCCACGACAACTGGCATTCCTTGGG
>JASMKJ010000122.1 GCA_030749275.1 Acidimicrobiales bacterium | reverse complement strand
GCGATGATGATGTCGAATCCATCAACCAGTTCGACCATCTGTTCCTCATTGGGCCGTTTGCCGAGAGGGTTGAGTACGTAGTCAACGCCGAGTGCTGAGAGCATTTCAATGGGTCGCTGGTCAATGGCAGCAAATGGTGTGGGAGTAATGAGTACACGATCTACAGGCATCCTCCTACCTCCCGTGGAGTTGTCGCGTCCCCTAGCATCGGGCCTCGCTTATCACTTGGATGCTACGGAGATTCTGACAAGACTCTTGGGCACCCCATGAACCAATCGACTCTTGACCAGTCGGAATGCTGCAGGTGAGGGGTTGCAGACGGTCCTGGCACGGGCTCCTTTCGCTGTTCCAGAAATGGAATCGGTGTAATCAGTCTGACCACCCACCGATATTTCCGAAAGCAACTCTGGTCGGGTGACCGCGTCAACCAATACGGAGTGAGAGCATGTGAATTTTGATAAGTACAAACTAATGGGAACAGTCTAGTTGCCTAGCGGCGCACCTACCAGCTTCCTCCACCTGTCTAGCGAGAGGTCAAGAAACAAGAGATCACTGGCTCGGACTGGTGAAGTTGACATGGTTGCAGCGTCCCCCAGAGCTTGAGCGAGTTCGCTTGCGGTTCCAACAGTTGGCAACTCAGCAAATCCCTTGAGGGGGCTGAAATCAAGGTTGTTTTCGTGTTGAAATACAACGACTGGAATGCCGAGTACATACAGGTCAACTATTGCTGAAGTGCCACCGCTAACGAGGGCGACATCGTAATCATGGACGAGTTGGCTGATTGGCTCCTCATGGACGTCCATCTGAAACTGCTCAAGGAGGGAATCCGCAATAGTCCCATGTGGTTGCCGCTTGATCGCGAACTGGGTGCCGGGTCCGAGCAGGGGGGCGGCTTGTCCGGCCACACGTATCATCGCCTCGTTGAATTCCGATAGGTAGTCGGCGACCAAGAGGACTCTGAGTGGTTGGCCAGAAGCTTGACTACTGGGGGTCCACCTGTCAGCACTGCCTAGGTGCTGGTAACGCAGTGCCTCGCACTCAACGGTCGGTCTTGGTGGAATCAGGGGCCCATTCAGAGCTGCGCGTGATAACGGGCCGTTCACTGCAACAAAATCGGCAGCCGGACGTGGGAATGTGTCACGCTCACTTGATACCCCAATGTCGGGGTAGTAGCGCAGATCCCAGAACCGTATTGTGGAGTGGGGAACGGCAACCAACTCTCCAAGTCCATGTCGCTGCCAGGCGTTGACGAAGGCGGCTTCCCACGACTGCCCCTCTGATAGGTAGAAGCCCCTTCGCTGGGGCGAGATGCCCTCCAGTGCCTTGTCAAAGAGCACGAACCAGAACAGGTTCTCCACCGCCACATGGCCAATCATTGACTGTTTCCATGCATTGGCGTGAAGAGGCCACAGCCATGGGCGATTAGCCAGATTGCTGGGGACTCTACGAGATCCCAGGCGAAGGAATACCAAGACAAGTTTGAGGTAGGCAACAATTACTCGTAGCAGAACTTGAGTTGATAGGAAGGAATTCAAGACCACGTGTACTTCGTCTCGTGAGGAGTGTTCGTCATACTGTCGGAGTTGTTGAACCCAGTGGGAGAGCCGTGGGGAACGTCCGCTTGGAGAGTGCGTTTCCAGCCAGTTGTTTGGTATATCTTCGCCTCTAAGGAGCGTTTGCAGGTTGGGCCAAAGGATTGAATGTGGTCTCCGGTCGTAGTCAACTGGTCTGGTCGGGTACTGAGTTGGTGTAGCAAACATGACTGAGTTCTCGTGGCCAACGAAGTTCGCCGGTGTGACCAGCCGCAACTTCCAGCAGCGATACGTGTATCTCGCAAACATGGCGAGTGCCGCGAAGACAGGATGAATGTGTCGACTGCGACCTGGCCTTGTACTGCTCGATCCCCTGCTTCCAAGGGGCATCTTCCATTGAAATGGGACCTGATAACTGTCGCAGAGTCGTTGAATTGATGACCTCAGTTGTGGGTCAGGCGATACCAGGATGAGGCGATCTGGCGGATTGGCCGCGATTTCTTCCTCCAGGGCGAAAAGTCGCAGGGCGTCAATTATTGCTGGGGTTTTCCACACGCTTCGTTCTGCAATTAGTGTCATCCACCAGTAACTGAATGACTCAGTTAGTGCCGTCCATTCGGTTAGTCGACGTCCCTTGTGACGTGACTCCCCAACGTCGCTAACCCACCTCAGGTACTTGTCGCGGAGGCGTTCGTCGTTCTCCTCAACCAACTTGAGTAGAGAGTGTCCGTTGGGAGGGTCGGTATGTCCGTACCAGCAATAGACCGCCTTGAATGAAGTCGGCGCACTTTCGCTAGATTCGAGTACGAGCATTGATCCTCGGGACACGATGCTGATCGTACAACGGCCGGTTTGCTGAGGGAGTCGTTTACTGGGGTGGCCCGTCGGTCCTAGGCTGGCTCAGGCAGTTGAAAGAGATCTGTATGTGTGCGAACGCGGTGGAGATCATTGCCCGCGTGATGGCTTAGGCTGTTTCGAACTCGATTTGGGTGCAATGGAGGACACGTCTTGGCAAACAGCGTCCCGGTCATGATCTCTCGGGTACCGGGTGGCGGGGGAGCCGACGGTTCAGATGATGTTCCAGCTGTTCGGGTTCTCTTTGTCTATCCGACTTATCGCAACATGCTTTCGCCAGCTACCTTGGATCCAAACGAAAGATACCTCCAGTTAAGGAGAGTATGTAGACTGTGCCATCCTCTAGCTGGGAAAACGAGACTGGCAATTTG
>JASMKJ010000121.1 GCA_030749275.1 Acidimicrobiales bacterium | reverse complement strand
AGACCTTGTCTCAGGTAGGACTCGGTTGCTGCTTGCAGGTCCGCGTCAATAGACAAGTAAACATCCGAGCCGGGGGTTGGAGTTGTCTGGCTGAGGATTCGATGCACTCGTCCCGTGCTGTCAACTTCGAGTTCGGTCCGTCCTGGTTGGCCGTGAAGGTCGGCTTCGAAGATTTGTTCGATTCCTGATTTTCCGACCCGTTCGGATGGCAAGTAGCCACTTTGTAATAGGCGGTCTTGTTGACCTTGTGACATGGCTCCCACGTACCCGACGACGTGGGACGCTATTTCATTTTGAGGGTAGACGCGGGTCATTACCCACTTCGCTTCCACTCCGGGCAGGGATAGCTCTGAGACACGGTGGAGGCCATATTCGTCCAACCCTGTGGCGACGACTTTTGCTGCCAGCGGATGGGTTTGTTGGTCTTTTAGTCGTGATTTGAGGGTGGTGACCCGAATGTTGATTAGCTCAGACAGTTGTTCGAGAACGAAGTCGATTTGACCTGGCGCGTATCGTGATTGGTTGACCGTCACGACCCCACTTCTGATGTTGTCAGCTAGTACTACACCGTGACGATCCAAAATCCGTCCGCGGGTCGGTTGCGTGATGACTATTTCGACATGGTTCAATACCGCTTTTTTGGCTAGTTCTTCGCTTGTCAATACTTGTAGGTACCAGGCTCGGGTGAAGAGCGCTGCAAATAGACCGACGATAAGAATGCCTAAGAACGCGAGTCTTCGCTTCAGCTGCTCATTCATTGATCTGAACTGATGGAAGGGGGAAGGCCCATTGCACGAGAGGGTCAACGAGCACAGTTATCGGTAGTGATGCGACAGCCGTTACCAGTGCTATGGCTCCAAGCTCTCTACGCGTGACGTATTCAAGACCAATGAGTGCTCCGATGCACGCAAACACTGCTGTTGCCGTTGCTCCGAGAAGGGCTGCAGCGAACGCCCGAGTCAATAGATTCCGTTCCACCAGTTGCGCGGAAATCGCACCCGCTCCGTATCCGGCCAAAGCGAACGTGAGTGCGGTCATCCCAAAGGGGGTATGTACTGCTAGGTCAATGGTGATTCCGACTGCGAAGCCCGCTAGTGCCCCGTTCGGTGGGCTTAGGCGAAGGCAGACAAGCAACACAGCTATGAGGGGTAAGTCGATGATGTATCCACCGATTCTGAAGTGTGGCACTACCGAGATTTGGACGAGAAAGACGGTGAAGAGGATGGCTGTAAGACGCGCAATAGCTCGGCTGTCAAGGGTCATGGCGTGGGCTCTTCGGTAGCTGTCGCAGGACTTTCGTCCTCCGGCACCCGGTCAACAATGACCGGTTCGGGTGCGTCCGGGTAAAATAGAAGCACTTGGACCCACCGAAGCCTGTCTAGGTCCGCGGCCGGGTGAACTGTGATTCGTTGCGTTCCTTGCACGGCGTTGGGGACGACGTCGACAACTGTGCCGATGAGGAGTCCTTCTGGGAAGGTGCTGCCTTGAAACCCACTGGTAACGACTGTCTCACCTGGGATGACGACGGTGTCTAACTCGATGAAACTAACTTCAAGTTCTTGGTTTTGTCCTCGCCCAGAGGCGATACCGTCGTCGCCAGATCGAACCATTCGAACCCCGACGTCAAAGTTGGGGTCGGTTAACAATTCGACTTGTGATCGGGTCACCGAAACGGCTGAAATTCTTCCAATGACGCCGGCTCCAGTTTCTACGGGCATGCCCAACTCGATACCATCGCGGGAACCCTTGTCTAGCTCGAGTGTTCGCTGATAGTTCGAAATTGGTGCGTCTATGACCCGGGCGGTACGACGGCCGACTTGAGCGACACGATCTCTGGCTCCTAGCAGCGAGATGAGCGCTTTTCTTTCG
>JASMKJ010000120.1 GCA_030749275.1 Acidimicrobiales bacterium | reverse complement strand
CTGCAAGTTCGATTTCACTTCCGACCTCGCGTTTACTGCGGCGAATGTTGACGAAAACATAAATTGCCCAACCAACAACCACTACGGCCAGCAGAACCATTGCGATCGAGCGCTCTGTGGTGGCAGCATAAATCACTGTTTATTTACTCCTGCCATAGCTTGGCGAGTGGGGGCCGATGAAGAGTTTTTCATCACGCGCAATGAGGCCCTTCTAGGCCTTGTCCAGTGGTATCGGTACCTATGGGGGGGCCTTGTGACGGGCTACCGGTGTCGATAATCACTTTGTCACCGTCGATAATCACAGGAAAGCGGTCCATGCCTCGTGGGGCGGGGCCTACCTTCTTTTCTCCAACACGGTTGTACTGAGAACCGTGGCAGGGGCATTCAAACCACTGGGAGGTGCCACATACGGGAACCTTGCATCCCAAATGCGGGCACTTTTGCCAGAGGGCTACATAGCCCATCTTTATTCCTTCCAAGACGACTCCGGAATAGACGGCCTCAGCTGCTTGCTGTGTCGCCGTGTCCATTGGGAAGGGTTGGAGGTAAGTTTGAGCTTCTGAGAAGTAAGAGAAGTTAACTGCCGGAGAGGACGAAGAAATCACATCGTTTACTGATGTGATTGTCCCGATCTTTACTTTCGATCCAAATCCTCCGGTCGGGCGGGGCCAAAGAAAGGCAATATTGGCGGCACCAAAGGCCGATAGTCCCATGGTCATCAAGGTGATTGACGCACGATTCAAGAATTGCCGCCTCGTAACACCGACTTCTTCAGCATCAGGCGGTGTCCATTCCTCAGGTTGGGTCGGTTCTGGAACTGCGACGTCACTGCTTACTCTTGCGAGCGCCACCGAGCGCTCAAGTTCTTTGGCTTGGTCACTAGCCGCAGTCACTGTCATAGCGCCCGCGTCTCGTTTTCGGGTCTCTCGCGATAGGTGACCCAGACCCTGAGCATCTCGTCGACGTAAAGACGTAAAGCCCACCACCGCGGCGAGAGCGATTAGCACAGGTATAGCTATGGCGATGACCGTACCGCTTGACACTGCGCTGCTCCTAGAGGTGAAAAATCCCGTGGAGGCCGGTGTCCCACGGATAGGTGAAGTTAAAACCTTGGCCCCGGAAGAAGGAACCAATGATGACGAGCACCGCCCAGAACATTAGGTGGATGGTCTGGATACAGATCGCGAACTTACGATCTTCCGGTGCGTTTGACGGATTGCGATCGATGTAGGGGGCGAACCCCAACAGCACCAACACAATGCCTGGAATGGTGACTCCCGCAATCATCGGGTCGAACATTGTCAACAATTCTTGAAGCCCTAAGAAGTACCAAGGGGCCTTAGAAGGGTTTGGAGTTGCATTGTGATCGGCTAGCTCAAGTAATGGTGCATTGATAAATAGCGAAAACACCAAGGTGAAGGCCGTAATGAACAGTGCCGCTGTGAATTCGGGGGCCAGTAGATGCGGCCAGACGTGAACTTTGTCACCAGGATTAGCTTTGACATCTTGAATTGAGCCCGACTTAACCACTGTCAGCAGTCTGTGCGTGTTGCCGCTGGGTCCTGCCATCGCGGGCGGAGCAATAGTAGCGACACCTCCACCTGATGTCGCGGGACCACCTTCTTGTTGGCTTTGTTCGAGAAGTGAACGCGGAATGGTTTCACCATCGTCGTCGGAAGACGCAGCTACTTCCGCTGATGGGGCTGATCCGCCGTCGGCTTTTGCCTTAGCTTCTTGGCTTCTCTTTAGGAGATGTTCAGGAATTTCAGTCATGAATTTGTTTTCACCCGCCGATCTATAGCGGCCCAGAGATGCCGCCGTCTTTGCGGACTCTCCAGAAATGAATTGCCAAGAAGATGACAAGGACGAACGGAAGCATTAGTACGTGGAGCACATACCATCGAAGCAGTGTTTCGGCGCCAATTTGTTTGCCTCCTAGGAGCACGAAACGCACTTGGTCTCCAAAAACCGGCGTGAAGCCCATCATGTTTGTGCCCACGGTGACGGCCCATAGAGACAATTGGTCCCATGGAAGCAAGTAGCCGGTGAAGGAGAGCAAGAGGGTGAGTTTGAGGAGAATCACACCAATGACCCAATTGAATTCTCGGGGAGCTTTGTATGCCCCGTGATAGAAGACACGTGCCATGTGAAGGAACACCGACAAACACATTAGGTGAGCTCCCCACCTGTGCATATTGCGCACAAGTAGTCCAAAGCTCACCTGTGTGTGTAGCGACTCGATGTCGCTCCAGGCGGCAGCGGCTGTGGGGCGGTAGAAGAACATTAAGAAGATGCCGGTAATGGTCAGCAATATAAATAGAAAGAAACTCAATCCTCCGAGGCAGAGGGTGTAGCTGACCTTGACTGCGTGCCGCTTCACCTTCACTGGATGGAGGTGATACAGAACACTGTTCATGATCACATATGACCTGTTCCTTGGACTGTCGGTGTAGCCCTTGCGGAAAATGGATCCGGGTCGAAAGATAGAAGTCCAGAATTGACTGTCTTGCATCCAGTCTGCTGCAGCTGTCGCACCTTGCTGCAGCTTCTCGGGGAGCGACTGTTTTGGTTTTTCAATCGTATTTGCCATTTGATTCCGTCTATTCCTCAGAGTCGCATGCCGTAGGCGTAGCCGTGTGTGTGGGTTCGTTCGTGTAGATCGCCCTCAGCGGGGGGCTGGTCGACCATCTTGCCTAGTGTGATGACACCTGTGGGGCATCTATCTACACAAAGGGCGCATCGAGTGCATACGTCGTCGTCGATGATGAAAATTGCGTTATCGGCTGGATCTAACCCGGGTAAGTCAGCGTCAATTGCTTCGTCTATCGCTTCTACGGCGATGTAGTGAATGCACTTCCATGGGCAGATGTCGACACAGCCTTCACATTGGATGCACTCAGATTGATCAATGTTGATGAACTGTTTCGGTTTGACTGCTGCAGCCAAGTAATCAGCGTCGACGGTTTGCAACACGTAGTCGTCTACGAATCGGGGCATAGGAGGGTTCGCTTCAGTCTTGGCCATCTCAACTGCCCTTCATGAGTGGACGGCCAAAATCTGATACGGGCTCTGCGACGGGCTTCTTTTCGTCTCGTTTCTGCCACCAAAGCCAAAGAAATGGAAGACCAGCTAATGCGACGATGTGTTCCACAACCACGACGAGGTCTGAGAGTTTCTTCAAATCCATTCGCATGGGTGGGAAGGTGATCGGATCACCGTCAATGAACTGCCCTTCCGTGAACAGCATCCGTTCAACCGACCATCCCCACTCGTTGTCAGTGAGTCGAACCCAACGATCAGGCACAACTCCAAAAACCATGAGGAAGAGCATGAAGATAAATGTGGCACCAAGCATCGCTTCACCCCAGGACGTGGGGCGGTCTGTAGGTCTCCGTCGACCATACGCCACGACACCACAAATCATTAGACCGGTGATCAGGATTGATGTCACAAGTGCGACCACTGGCCCTCCTGTCTGGTGCGTACTGACGGTGCGTGCTTACTGAATCTTGATGAGATTCCGAGGAACCTCACACTACGCAGATTCACAGCATGAATCTACGTTCAAATCTACCCGAGCAACGCCCGGATCGTTCGACGTTCTACCACGCTTTAACGACGGATTCGTAACTCAAGAATGTCCTATATGGTGGCACTCGCGAGCAGTCAATGCCGAACCCAAACGAGGATTTTCTTTGAGAAGTTCATTCTGGGCACAACTTGACCAAGAAGTGTCTGCCAAACTTGCTTCGTTACCCTCCTCAGCGCCTATCTTTGTGAGCGCACGTAATCTTGTTTCCTTACTAGTTCAACCCGTGATGCGGGACACCACACCGGTATCTCGCGGAGTACAAAGTGACCGAAGTTCCCGAATATCTATTTGAGCGCTCCAGGCAGAGACGTATTGCGCTTGGCCTGCTTGAGGACGATGGCACCGGAGGGGGCGCTGGGGCCGATTCATCTGGAGCCGGCACCCAACCAAGTTCTGGGCCTAGTAGCGCGGATGTCATCGCTGCTGCTAAAGCCGACGCCAAACTTGAACAGGTAACGGACACCGACGTCGAACCGGCGCGGGTTTTGGCAGCTCGGGCACGAACCAAGATTCCAATGTGGGCATTACCGGTGATGTTTTTCTTGCCGCTATGGGCCTTCGTGTATGTCAAGTTGACTGAGCCTCCTCCTGAACCAGTCACAGCGAGGACGGAGGGTGCTGCAACCTATGCAGCGCAATGTGCCAGTTGCCATGGGGGCGACGGCGCTGGGAGCGAAGGCGGTGCTGTTGGAAGGCCTCTCTACAACGGTGAGGTTCTTCTAACGTTTCCCAAACTTGAC
>JASMKJ010000119.1 GCA_030749275.1 Acidimicrobiales bacterium | reverse complement strand
ATTGCCGAAGATATTTCTTCGCACGGCGGATTGTTGGACGATCGAGATCTCGCTGAATACCGCACCACACATAACCAGCCGATTCAGGCAAATTATCGTGGACTCAAGGTGACCACTAACCACCCACCGGGCGGAGGGGTGATGGTGCTCGAGATGCTTAACATCCTCGAACACTTCGACTTGAGTTCGATGGGGCATAACAGCGTGGAATACGTTCGGACCGTAACCGAAGCGATGAAAAGGGCGACATCAGACAAGGACAACCACGTCGGTGACCCCGAACACTTCGATGTCCCACTCGAGTGGCTGATTTCGAAAGAGCATGCACAAGAGCAAGCGCGCATGATCGCGGCAGGCGAGCGAGCGAGCGTAGAGCGGCTCGCCTATGAACCAAGGGACACCACCCACGTGTGCGTGGTCGATCGAGACGGGAACGCCGCGTCGATGACCCACTCGCTTGGTATGCCTTCTGGTGTCATCACTGATGGACTTGGATTCATGTACAACGGCTGCATGGCCGTATTCGATCCCCGACCAGGAAACGCCGATTCGTTAGCACCAGGCAAGAGTCGTTTCAGTTCGCTATGCCCAACGATGGTCTTCGACGATGATCGCTTGAATTACGTCGTGGGCGCGCCGGGCGGTACGCAAATAGCGATGGGTGTCACCCAAGTTCTCCTGAACAGCATCGATTTCAATATGAACATGCTCGAAGCCGTCTCGGCTCCACGTGTGTCAGGCACTAGTGACGCAATTGACGTATCGAATGGCGTTCCATGGGCAGTCACCGAGGCTTTGGAAAGCGAAGGCTACGAGGTCATAAGAAGCCCCCGTACTCACGACTTCGCGTGGGTACACGGGATCAGGGTAGGGCCCGAAGGTATCGACGGTGGAGCAGACCCGGCCGCTGACGGCGTGGTGCAATCGGTTTAACTTTCGCCCCACGAAACGGGCACTGAAAGCGGGCCACGAAACGCCCAACCGCCAAATTGGACCGGCGACGCCTGAACATCCAAACGCAGTCCCTCCAAGCGTTCGAAGATCTTAGGCAGGGCTACATCACCAACCAAACTTCTTGAAGCCGCCGCTCCAGCGCAAAAGTGTGGGCCCGCGCCGAAAGTCAAAGCAGCGCTTGTGTCGCGCGTGACGTCGAAGCGGTCAGGTTCGGTGAAATAGGTTTCATCCCGATTAGCTGAACTGAACATAAAGAAAACGCGTTCTTCGGATGCGAAATCGACACCCCCGTAGGAATGGTCTGTGGCGATGCGGCGAGGAGACATTCCGATGGGGGCGATCCAACGGCAGTACTCTTCGAATACTTGCTGCCAAGAAACACCGCCTGACAGCACCAACTCAAGCTGTTCGGGGTGTTCCAGAAGCGCCCAGATAGCACCGGCGATCGCGTCCCGAGGCTCGTTTTGACCCCCAGAAATAGTCAATTTGATGTTTGCCCTGATCTTGTCTTCAGGCATACCGGCGTGTGTCATCACGGACAGCAAGCTTGCATCCGGAGTTTCTTGAATTTCAGGAAGCCGTTCATCGATGGCGGCGTCGATCGCTGCTGTTGCCGAGTTGCAGATCGTCTCGATATCTGGGTCACCTGTGTAGTTTGCGACTCCATCGATCATGGCCTGGCTCCACGCATCCAAATCTTGAAAGTTGACCTGCGTGAGTCCGGTGATGGCCTTTAAGGCTTCTCCGCTTACGGCCGTGGCATAGTCAGGGACTAGGTCTGTTGACCCTGACTGACCAAAGCTGTCAAGAACTGAGGTGGTTAACGCAACGAACATATCGGCCCAAATTTGTTCCACTTTTCGCGGTGAGATCGTTGGGTAATAGACGAAGCGTTCCTCTCTGTGCTCCTGACCGTCTTTGCGCATCATGTTTCGTCCCATGAGTACATTCATCAACCCATCCGGTTGTTCCGATGAAAAGACAGCAACGTTCTTTTCGCAGGTGTGGATGTCGTCGCGGCGGGTAATCAGGGTCGCACCGATCTCGGGGACGTAACAAATGGGCGCGCTGGCGCGCATTTCGGCAAGAATTGGATATGGATCCGCCCAAAAAACAGGAGGATCGATATTGACCACTGGCGCAGACGACATCAAGCCAGCATTACATGGATGTGACTGTTCATGGGACGTAATGACCACTTACCGGAGATAGATCAACAGTGAGCTATTCGATAGTCCAACTCAACCAACAATATGCCGATGGCTCTCTCAGTCCGAACGATGCGGTCCACGCATGTCTGGAGGCCATTGAGACCTTGGATCCGACTATTGGAGCCTGGCAGGCCGTATACGAAGACGAAGCTCGAGAAGCTGCGGCTATCGCTACCGCGGAAATGGAAGCTGGAACACACAGAGGTTCTTTCCACGGCGTGCCCTTTGCGTTAAAGGACATTGTCGATGTCGAAGGCAAGTTGACTGCGGCGGGCTGCGCCGAGTGGCGTGAGCGTCGATCAGAGGTCACCGCAGGGGTTGCACAACGTTTGTTAGCGGCGGGAGGAATCCTGATCGGCAAAACTAAGACAGTCGAATTTGCTTTTGGTGGTTGGGGTACCAACCAAAGAATGGGGACGCCGCATAATCCTTGGG
>JASMKJ010000118.1 GCA_030749275.1 Acidimicrobiales bacterium | reverse complement strand
TGAGCGATGTAAAAACACTTCAGACAACTGATGGTTTGGAAGACAAACCGGTGGGCCGACCTGCCACGCTGGAGAAGGTGATCATCGGCATGCTCGCAGAGGTGATCGTGTGAGCAGGGACGATACCCAGAAACCCGGCGGCGAAATCGTTGTCTACGAAGATGCCGACGGTGGAGGTCGGATCCGTGTCCGGCTCGAAGGCGAGACCGTCTGGCTCACCCAACGTCTCCTGTCCGACCTGTACCAGATCGGCGTCGGGACCATCAATCACCACATCAAGTCGATATACGAGGATGGCGAGCTCTCGCCGGAGGCAACTATTCGACAGTATCGAATAGTTCAGCCTGAGGGGGCCAGGCAGGTGGAGCGCCTCGTCGACCACTACAACCTTGAGATGGTCATTGCCGTCGGCTACCGCGTCCGATCCACGCGTGGCATCCAGTTTCGCCAGTGGGCCACCGACCGCCTGCGTGAGTACCTCGTCAAAGGGTTCACGCTCGACGACGATCGCCTCAAGTGCGGTTTCGGGCTGGTGGATTACTTCGATGAACTCCTCGCCCGCATTCGCGAGATTCGGGCAAGTGAAGCCCGCGTCTACCAACGCATCCGCGAGATTTACTCCCTTGCCAGGACCTATTGGACACCCATCAAATCTGACCCCTAATCGGCTTTCTAGGAGAGATTCGGTGGGTGTCCAGTGAATCTAGTGAATCTCAGTGAATCTAGTGAATCTCAGGAATCTCAGAATCTCAGAATCTCAGTGAATCTAGGGAAAAAACTCAGATTCTTCGACCCCTTGCACCAACGTATACCGCACGTGCTCTCAGTTGGGAGAGTGTATGTCCCGAGGGGATTCTCGGCCCGACGTGGTACAGGCGCACGCCGCTGCACATCCAGGTTGCAGCGACTTAGGCCGCATTTCGTGGAGAGAGCGATGAATAGAAGAGTATTTACAGGGCGGACATGCGGTCGGCGCGTACGCGGGCTAGGGTCTGTTGCGTGTTTTGGAGTTGTCGCTGTTGGGTTTCCGGCAATTGTCTGCGCAGCCGACAGCCTTCCTGAATTGGAGGCCGGGCACGATCATAGCGCTCAGGCGATCGGACTTGCAACCCCGCTCCACATGTCGGCGCCATACCGCATTGATGCTGTTGAGAGCCTACTTGGCGAGGAGCAAGCAATGGAATCTCATGCTGGTGCGCCGCTTCGTGGCGTCAGTGGATGCGATGGCACATGGAACCTCGTCTTGGACAGCAGCCCCACGAACAGTGACTGCATTTGTTATGACAGGAGACGCCGGTTAACGGTTGTTGCGAACAGTACCGAAACATGGGAATGGGATGGAGTCACATGGGAACATGTTGACTCAGGTGGAACTCGCGGCGGTACAGGCGCCTTTGTGTATGACCCGATTGATAAGCGGTGTTTGTACTTCGGCGGTCAATACAACACTGAACTGTGGTCGTGGGACGGAGCATCTTGGACCATGGTGTCGAACAGTCCGGTCCCCCAGCGGGTCTATCCCGCGATGGCATTTGACACTGGTCGGAACCGACTTGTTGTACATGGTGGCTACGACAGTGCAAATACGTTGTATCAGGACACATGGGAGTGGGACCCAACGACCAATGCATGGACACAGACGCCGACTTCGCCAATCGGACCGCTGTATGCGCACCGGATGGTCTATGACGAAGCACGTGGCCAGAGCGTCCTTCATGGAGGCTTTTACTATGAGAATCAGGGAGACAGTTGGGCATGGGACGGGACGAGCTGGACGGAGATCACGCCGCAGGGGCCAGCCCGCTATGTCTTCTCAATGGCGTATGACCGACGCGGGC
>JASMKJ010000117.1 GCA_030749275.1 Acidimicrobiales bacterium | reverse complement strand
TTTGCTCGTGACGACGAGAGTCGTGCTCTCACCGAGAAGATTCGCGCCGGCCTGAATCTGCGTGTCGAAAAAGATCAAGGTGAATGGCAAGAGGAAATTCGGGTCGCCCTTAAAGAAGAGCGCGTCGTCCGTGCCCTTCGGTTAAGTTCCCGACCTCCTAAAGCCGGAAGCCCTCTCCCTCCCGATATAGCCGAAACCCTAACGACCCAGGCCAACGAAGCGCTGGGGGGAGACGTGAGCCAGCAGCGTCTAGGCATCGTCCTCGAAGCTATAGCGTTTTCGCCTATACGCCCATACGTCGCCCTTGCTCACATTCCCCCGGATCCCGGTAAGGAACTCGTTGATGTTGTAACCAAGGTGTCAGATCGCATTCCCGATATCGCGCGAAAATTCGGAATCGAGCCGATCGAGAAGTCAAGGGGAAGGCGAAGGGGCAACAGGCCGAAATCTCAGCCCCCGGAGGCTTCGAAGACTCAAGAACTTGGCGAAAAGCTTAAAAGTTCGGACGTGTCAGATGACCAAATCCCCTTGGCGACAGAGGAACACCCCGCAGAGGAACCTAGTTCGACACAAGAGGTAGCACCCTCTGTCGAAGTGAGTGACGAGGCGACCGTAAGTCACCTCCCTTCTCCCCTCGCCGATGACCAAGAAGGCTCTGCCGCCATCGATGACGCCGCTACGGCTCCTGCGGAGTCACGAACCGATGAAGAGAAAGGCCTCGATTAACAGATGGTCGTGAATTACGAAAAGAACGGTAATGTTTGCCGCTTTACTCTCGATCGCCCCGACGCACGTAACGCCGTCAACTATGACGTCTCTTCGGAGATGGAAGCGCATCTCGACGAGTTCGAGGCAGATGACTCTGCTTGGGTGGGCATCCTTGCCGCGAATGGTCCGGTTTTCAGTGCTGGCGCCGACTTGAAGGCAGTCAGTAGTGGCCAAGGCATCGAAACCGAAAAAGGCGGATTTGCTGGGCTTGTCAGATATCCGCGATCCAAACCTTTAATTGCGGCTGTTGACGGTGCGGCGTTGGCCGGCGGGCTGGAGATCGTGCTCGCATGTGATCTAGTCGTTGCTTCTCCATTAGCTACCTTCGGCATCCCTGAGGTGAAGCGAAGCCTTATCGCCGGTGCAGGGGGGCTTTTCCGTCTTCCAGCAGCACTGGCTCAAAACGTCGCCATGGAAATGGCCTTAACCGGTGATCCCATTTCGGCCCAACGCGCTTTTGACCTTGGTCTCGTGAACCTGCTGTCGGAACCGGGCAGTGTGGTTGCGGCTGCAGAGGACTTAGCTGCTCAGATTTCGGTCAATGCCCCTATCGCAGTGCGCGAAAGCCGCAAGGTAGTTCTTGAGAGTCACGGTGTACCCGATGCAGAGGGCTGGGAGATCACAAGGAACCATTTCCGTGCCGTGGTCAAAACTGAGGACTTCAAAGAAGGACCTCTAGCCTTTGTCGAAAAGCGCGATCCTGTATGGAAGGGTCGTTAAGACCCCAAAAGGCCGTACTCGTCAAGAAACGACGTTAAGCCCGGTGACACCTGTAGTGACTGCATGTCAGTCTTGTCAGCAAGAATCACCTCTAGAGCATCATCGCCCGCTTCCGCTAGTTCCGGATTTACGGCTTCAACAAGGAAATCGGCGATCACGTAGCGCTGATTCAGAGCGTAACGCTCGACCCAACCGACGAATTCGCCACATGTAGCGATGAGGCCAGTCTCTTCATGAATCTCCCGCTCTACGGCGCTCTGCCACGTCTCGCCTGGTTCGACATGGCCACCAGGTATCGACCAATATCCTTCGCCAGGTGGCTTGCCTCGGCGAACAAGAAGGAGTTTTCCCTTCGAGCGAATAATCCCTCCGACGCAACATGCTGGCATTGTCCGCCGCGTCACCTCAATCGCTGTCCAAAGGGCGATACACGGTGAGAAGGCGCGCCTTGAACCCGAAGGTTTCGAAGAAATTCTTGGTAGCCCTATTGCCTGGCAACGCCATTGAGTCGATCCCAACGCACCCTCGTTCAGTGCACCAATCGATCACATTCCCCACCAGGGCCTCCCCTACCCCAACCTGCCGAGCTTCGGGTTGAACCCACATGTCCGAAATCCTTCCGAGGAGTTCACCAGTTCGGAGAAGTTCCACGCCAGCAACGGCGTAACCCACTGGGACGTCGTCAATCTGACCCATCCAAAGTTGCTCATCAGGGTTGTGGAAAGCTGCCTCCAAGCTTGCCCGGAAAGGCGGAGTGCGCGTTTCACGTCGACTCCATACCCATCCACCCCTATTGTCGACTTGTTCCGCGACTGCCAACTCAGCGAATTCTTCTAAAAGAGGCAGGTCATCAAGCGCCGCCAGTCGACATCCTTCCATTACTGAGCTGAGCGCTTTACTTCGAGTGCTTTTTCCGCCTGCAGGCGCCCATCTTCTCCGGCGCTGAGGTCGATATGGGTGAACATTTCTGCCACGGCCAGGTGTCCCGCCTTTTCAGCGAGTTGGTGGTACATCTCTTGCGCAATCCGGCGATAGTTTGGGTGCCCCTGTGGTTGGCTGCGTAACTCAATCATGTGTAAGGCCTCGCGAGCGTTGAATTGCATTATGTAGCGAACACGGAACGCCATTGAAACGGCGTACGAAGCCTGCACAGGAAAGTCTGTGAGCAAAAGGTCA
>JASMKJ010000116.1 GCA_030749275.1 Acidimicrobiales bacterium | reverse complement strand
GAATTGCCAACGTAGGCACCTATGAAAGGCTAATGTTGACCAGTGATCTATTTAGGGACATGGAACTTGCTGCCGACAAAGTGAGGTGAGGGTCGGTTGGGCCTATACCACTTATTGGGATCCCACTTGGTTGTGTATTATTCACCATATCTGAAAGCTAGGTTATGAGAATCGATGGAACAAGGCAAGTGGTGATCGGCGGAGCTGGTCTCATTGGCTCTCATACGGTCGACGAGTTACTTTTGGAAGACGTTGCGGAGGTATTTGTCTTTGACAACTTCATCCGAGGATCTCACGAGAACCTTGAAAAGGCACTAAAGGATCCCCGGGTGAAGATTGTAGAAGGTGATATCACACACCCAAACGAGGTCGCTACGGCACTGAAAGGGGCCGATGGGGTATTCCACTTCGCAGCGCTTTGGCTGCTCCACTGTGAGGAAGATCCGCGCGATGGATTTGACGTGAACTTGACAGGAACATTTAACGTGCTTCAGGCATGCAGCGAGTTGGGCATGCGGCGCCTCGTGTTCTCGTCGTCAGCGTCTGTCTATGGCGACGCGGTCGTTGAGCCTATGGATGAGTCGCACCCGTTCAACAACACGACCATTTATGGTGCAACAAAAATCGGGGGCGAGGCAATGGCAAGTGCCTTCCACCATCGAGACGGGCTTAACTACGTTGGGCTGCGATACTTTAATGTTTATGGACCGCGGCAGGACTATAATGGTGCGTACGTGGCTGTCATAATGAAGATGCTTGATGCACTTGATCGCAGCGAAGCGCCGGTGGTATTCGGTGATGGAACTCAGGCTTACGATTTTATCTCAGTTCGGGACTGCGCAAGAGCGAACGTAGCGGCGATGAAGGCCGAAGTCGTTGACCGCTGCTACAACGTCTGCACTGGTACCAGAACAGCACTTGGAGACTTGGCAGAGATGCTGATTCAACTCACAGGACGGCAGGTTGACATTGATTACCACGCATCAGCGGTCTCGTTTGTCCGCAATCGAATCGGTGACCCTACTGCAGCTATGATTGATCTTGGTTTTGTTGCTGATACATGTCTGAGCGACGGGTTACGAGATTTGATCGCCTGGCGGGATGACCACCGGCAGCGTTGGGCACTTGATTAATGCCCACAATCCAGTTCGTGGATCTGGCTGCTCAGCAATTGATTCTCGGTGATCAGATTTCACGTAGGATTTCGACTGTGTTGGACCATGGGTCGTACATCATGGGTCCTGAAGTAGCCGAGTTGGAAGAACTCCTTGCTGCGCGAATCCAACGTCAACACTGCGTGACATGTGCATCAGGTACTGATGCACTTCAAATGGCACTGATGGCACTTGAGGTGCTTCCCGGTGACCGAGTTGTGGTGCCTGATTTCACGTTTGTTGCGACGGCGGAGGCGGTTCGGTTGGTGGGAGCAGAGCCAGTGTTCGCAGACGTGGACCCTATTACGTATAACTTGGATCCGGAGTCTGCAGCATTGGCATGGGACCTACCTGGTCCATCACCCGTTGGAATTATCGCGGTAGATCTCTTTGGTCACCCAGCCCAAGGCGAACAACTCGAACGGTTGGCGAACCGACACGGCGCTTGGCTCATTACAGATGGAGCGCAATCGTTTGGTGCGATGCGAGATGGTCGAAGTAGTTTGAGCCATGGAGTTATCGCGACAACCTCGTTTTATCCATCAAAGCCGTTGGGCGCCTATGGCGATGGCGGAGCCATATTCTGTGATGATGATCAGATAGTCATAGCGTTGCGCTCAATTCGTAATCATGGTGCGGACGTCAGTCGAGGTTTGCACGACCGGGTTGGCCTAACAGGTCGTCTCGACACTCTTCAAGCAGCAGTTCTACTCGCGAAGTTGGAGGTGTTCGATTCCGAAATAGAGGCTCGACAAAGAGTGGCAACACGCTATTCGACGGCGCTGTGCGATTTGGTTAGTCCGCCTAGCAATCCGGCTAATGTTGACCCAGTTTGGGCTCAGTACACGATTGAGGTAGAAGGGCGAGATGAGGTTCGGTTGAATATGGCGGAGAAGCAGATCCCTACGTGCGTCTTTTATCCTAGACCGATCCATGAGAACGCCGCTTACACCGCATGTCAGGTGGTTTTAGGTGGTAACCAAGTGACATCACTAGCCACGTCTCGCGTTATTAGCATCCCAATACACGCTTACCTTGATGAGCCGGTTCAGGATCGGATCATTTCGGCACTACGGTCAGCTCTGGTGGGACAATGACACCAGCCTTTATCGATCCATCAGCTGAGGTTTCCGTTGCTGCCGTTGTTGGTGAGGGCTCCTGCATCTGGAACTGGACGAAGGTACGGGAGTTGGCCCGAATAGGTTCAGGTACTTCGATTGGTCAGCACTGCTATATAGACCGCGGAGTAGTTATAGGAGAGCGCTGCAAGATCCAAAACAGCGTGAATATTTATGACGGAGTTACGATCGGAGAAGAAGTCTTTATTGGACCGTCAGTCACATTTACTAACGATCTGTATCCCAGTGCTGTTGGTGAATGGTTGGTTGTGCCCACGTTCGTTGAACGGGGCGTATCAATCGGAGCGAACTCCACCATCGTTTGTGGTGTGACCATCGGCGAATATTCAGTCGTAGGTGCTGGTTCAGTTGTTGTAAAGAATGTCCCGGCAGCAACGCTTGTTGTTGGTAGCCCAGCAAGAGTTATTCGCCAGTTGAAGAACAAGAACGATCTGAACCAGCGGGGTGAGTTGTGAATAGATCCCCAAAGCAACGATCGCTATCGGTTG
>JASMKJ010000115.1 GCA_030749275.1 Acidimicrobiales bacterium | reverse complement strand
ATCGGCTCGGCGGGGCACAAGCAGGTGCTTCTCCAAGTAGGAGAGATTGCTGAGGAGTCAGGAGTCGATCAGGACGCAATCAAGCATCTGATCTCCCGTCATGGTGGTCGGATTAACGAAGTGCTCGACTTGATCAGAACGGATGCGTCACTTGGCAAACCAATTGATCCAAAGTTGCCTTACTTGCGCGCTGAAGTAGTTCATGCTGTTCGATTTGAAGCTGCGTTGCATCTCGAAGATGTGTTGACTAGGCGAACCCGTCTCTCGGTAGAAAGTCGTGACCGCGGAACTGATTCCGCTCTCGAAGTAGCTGAGTTAATGGCCAGCGAACTCAACTGGGATCAAGGTCGAATCGATAGGGAGGTTGACCACTATTTGAGTCGGGTAGCTGCCGAAAGGGCTAGTAATGAACAGGTCGATGACGAAACGGCTGATGCGTATCGTGTTGCTGTTGGCGAAGTGCGCGAGAGCTTCAGCTAAGTTCTCGGTTCATTGATTAGGCGATGCTTTTGGACCTTTCCCAACGCGTTTCTAGGTAATGAGTCGACTCGATGTGTTTGCTGGGGTCGCTTGTAGTGAGCTAATCGTTCACCAACAAAGTTCTTGAGCTCGTTTGAGTCAATTTCTCGATCAGCGACGACGAATGCCACGACGGCTTCACCCCACTCGGCATCAGGCACTCCCACTACAGCGCACTCTTGGACCGCTTCGTGTTGGGAGACTACCTCTTCAACTTCCTTGGGATAAACGTTGAAGCCACCTGAAATGATGAGCTCCTTAGCGCGACCGGTGATGGAAAGGTATCCGTCTGAGTCGACCACGCCAAGGTCCCCGGTACAGAACCAACCGTCGTCGAAGGCCGTTCGGTTCTCGTCCGGGCGTTCCCAATATCCCTTGAAGACGTTGGGTCCTCTAACTTGGATCTCGGCCGGACTTCCCGCAAGCCGCACTTCTACTCCAGGTAAGGGAAACCCGACAGAGTTCGGTCTTCGTTCACCTTGGTAGGGGTTCGAGACGAGCATCGCTGTTTCCGTCATTCCATAGCGCTCCAATATTTGTTGGCCGGAGGCGTCATAGATCTTTTGGTGGACATCTGCTGAAAGTGGGGCGGAACCAGACACGCAAAGTCGAAGTTGTGCCAGTTTGCTTACATTCTCAGAATCGAGCAGCCGGCCGTACATAGTTGGCACCCCGAAGAACATTGTTGCTTGAAACTTGTTGATGGAATTGAGTACCTCGTCGACATCGAATTCTGATAGCAGCACGACTTTTG
>JASMKJ010000114.1 GCA_030749275.1 Acidimicrobiales bacterium | reverse complement strand
CAAGACCACGCCCAAATCAGAGCTATCGTCGAGGAGGTAGGGGCAGAAATTCTTGTGGTCGGTCTTCCATTATCGCTTGACGGTACAGAGGGAAAGGCAGCGGCTAATGCTCGCGAGGAAGCTCAACACCTTCGACAAGCGATCCCGATCCCGCTCGAAATGCATGATGAACGGTTAACCACAGTTGAGGCAGAACGGATCTTGCAAGAACAAGGTCTCGACGCGAGCCAGCGGCGAAAGGTAGTGGACAAAGTGGCCGCCTCCATCATCTTGCAGGCATGGATGGATGCCAGATGAGTGACCCGACAGGAACATCTTTTAGAGGGTTCCGGCCGCCACCGCCTCGTCAACGTCGACCAGAACTACCGAGACCTCCCCAACGAGAAGGAGTGGAGTACGAAACTGTTTTTGTTCGTAAAGGAAGAGGAACCAGCCTCTCGATCCTGTTTTTGCTCCTGCTGGTGCTGGTCGGCGCATGGGTAACGATGCGAGCAGTGCAATGGGGGCGAGAACAACTTGACCCTCCGGGTGACCAAGGCGCGGCAATCAACCTGACGTTGCCTCCGGGTGTAAGCACGAGCGGAATATCTGAGATTCTTGAGCAATACGGGGTTATCCCCGATGCCCGCGCATACGAGTGGTATGTCCGCCTCAAGGGAGCACCCTTGTTCCAAGCAGGCGATTACACCTTCCACACTAACTCTGCTGTCTGGGAAGCATTAGAGGTCCTCAAAGATGGCCCACGCTATGTCGAACAAGCCGTAAGAATTAGAGTCACAATCCCTGAGGGGCTCACCGTTCGACAGATCATCAATGAAATTGACGAAATCGAAGACATGCCTTTCACCGGAGCTGACTTCGAAGATGAGATGCGCGTGCAACACGTCGTTTCAAATTACGCGCCGTCACCAACAGCCATGCCGTCCGGAGCGATAGAACCCTATGAAGGTTTACTGTTCCCCGACACGTACTATCTTGGCCCAGATTCCACGCCTGAAGACCTCCTCACTCAGATGGTCACCCGTTTCGATCAGATACTTACCAAACTCGGCTACGCAGCGGCACCACAAACAGTGGGTTTGACACCCTACGAGACAGTGGTTCTGGCAAGCCTGATCGAACGAGAAGCTCGCATTGGCAGTGAGCGGGCAAAGATATCGAGAGTCATTCACAATCGTCTTGCAGCAGACTGGTACCTAGGTATTGACGCATCAATTATCTATGTCACAGGTGATAATCAACTGACCTCAACCGACTTGAAAACAGAGTCGCCCTTCAACACACGGCTATCGAAAGGCCTACCTCCGACGCCAATCGCAGCGCCCGGCGAAGCATCGCTTGAGGCGGCGATGGCGCCGGTCTCCGGTCAATGGATGTATTACGTGCTCGCCGATTCAGAAGGACGACATAATTTCTCAGTTACTACTGAAGAATTCGAACGCGACAAAGCTAAGTGTCAGGAGCGGGGCCTGTGTTAATTCCCCCACAGAACACGCGAACACCGACAACGCGGATAGCCGCGGTAATCGGTGACCCAGTGGGTCACTCTTTAAGTCCGCGGCTTCACAATGCAGGTTTCGAGGCCTTGGGGCTTGATTGGATGTATGTGGCGTGTCATGTGCCGGATGGCCAGGGGGCAGAGGCGGTAGAAGACATGCGGAGGAAAGGTTTCGATGGCTTATCGGTAACTATGCCTCACAAAGCAGCCGTGGCCGAAGCGGTAGACGACCTGTCTGCCACTGCAGCGAAACTTGGTGTCGTTAACTGCGTCCGCCGAGAAGGTGATCGCTTAATCGGAGAAAATACCGACGGCATCGGTTTCTTAAATGGCCTGCGAGTTCAAACAAACAAAGACGTAGATGGTCTTCAAGTTGTCATCATTGGGGCGGGCGGTGCAGCGCGGTCCGTAGCGCTCACGCTCGTCGAAAATGGTGCAACTGTAGGGGTGTGCAACAGAACGAGCGCTTCGGCTGAAGAACTGGTAGAACTCATCGGCGGGGCCTCATCGGTAGTGCAGCAAGAAGCCATCAGCGATGCTGAACTCATCATTAACGCAACACCTTTAGGAATGAACAAGAACGACCCGATGCCATTCGGGGTTGACCTTCTGAGGGCGGACCAGTGTGTGGTCGACCTCATCTATAAACCGAACAAAACAAACCTGTTGATAGAAGCAGAGTCCCGAGGCCTTGCAGTGCTTAATGGATTAGGCATGCTTCTCTACCAAGCAGGGGAACAGTTTCGGTTGTGGACTGGTCTGGAGCCACCGATCAACGCGATGGCGGACGCCGTCGGAGTTACCTTGTAGATTTCCCGATCCCTTTTGGTGCAAGCCCGCACATCGGGATCGGATTCATCGTTGCCATCACCATGCGTGTCGTTATTTCAAGCTATTTAACTCCGCCGAGTCGGTACTCTTCGGAGTGTGATTCGTCTTGAGGTTCCCCTTGGTTCCCGCAGCTATCCCGTTGTCGTAGGGAAGTCAGCCCTTGCTGAGTTCCAGTCGCTTGTTCCCTCACAAGTGTCAAGAGTGGCGTTCGTTACCCAAGAAGGCATTGACGTTTCGATAGCAACAGAACTTCCGTCATCTGTTCACTATTTACCCGACGGAGAGCAAGGGAAACGGCTCACCGTGATCGAAGAGTTATGCGGAGCATTTGCCCGAGAGGGCCTTACACGTCGTGACCTCATTGTGGGAATCGGTGGCGGAGTGGTTACCGATGTTGCTGGTTTCGCGGCATCGGTGTATCACAGAGGAATTCAAGTGATGCACGTACCGACTACTTTGCTGGGTCAAATCGACGCAGCAATCGGCGGCAAGACAGGGGTGAACCTCGAAGAGGGAAAAAATCTTGTGGGGGCCTTTTGGCAGCCCTGCGCCGTCATATGTGACACAGCGTTGTTGGCGTCACTGCCTGAACGAGAGT
>JASMKJ010000113.1 GCA_030749275.1 Acidimicrobiales bacterium | reverse complement strand
AACTGCAGGTCGAGGTGACGTAAGAGTTCTAGGCGTCCGCCGTATCTGCTGCGGGTTTTGCGTACGCCCTTGGCTACTGCTCTGACTTTGCCGTTGTTTTCGGTGATGATCGACAAGATGCGATCGGCCTCACCGAGCTTGTGGGTTCGCACAATGACGCCACTATCTCGGTAGTGGGCCACAATCCAGCCCTACCTGTTGAGACCGCCGAAGCGACGGTCGCGGGCTTGGTATTCGAGAATGGCGTCATAGAGGTCTTTGCGTCGAAAGTCTGGCCACAATGTGTCGGTGAACAACAATTCGCTGTACGCGACCTGCCACAAAAGAAAATTGGAGAGGCGATGTTCACCGGAGGTTCTGATTAAGAGATCGACGTCGGGCATGGTCGGCTCATACAGGTAGCGTTCCAATTTCCGTTCGTCGATACGGTCAACGGGAACATCGTCTTCGAACATTTGCTTTACCGCGTCGATGATCTCCGCTCGCCCGCCGTAATTGAATGCAATGGTGAGCGTCATGTCGGTGTTGTCTTTGGTGAGTTGCACCGCTTCGTCCATTTTTCGCAGAACTCGCTTGGGAACCCGCCAGTTTTTTCTTCCTGCGAAACGGATTTGGATTCCCATGTCGTTGAGTTCGTGGGAACGCCGCACCAAGAGTGACTCATTGAAGTTCATTAAGAATTTCACTTCTTCTGGAGGCCTTTTCCAGTTTTCTGTGGAAAAGGCAAAGACGGTCAGCCATTGAACTCCTATGGCTTGGGCCCCTTCGATGGTGTCAAACAGAGCTTCTTCGCCTGCAGCGTGACCTTCTGTTCTTTCTAATCCTTGAGCTTGAGCCCAGCGGCCGTTGCCATCCATGACACAAGCAATGTGGCGGGGAACGCTTGACCGGTCGAGAGCATCTGGGATCACAGTTCGCAGGTTAATCCGGTTCGTGGAAATCAAGCAGACGGTCCAGTGACTCTCTTCGTCTTTGCCAATCTTTCTCCACTTTGACGTGGAGTTCGAGGTGTACTCCTTCGCCGTTGTTGGCTAGCTGTTGGCGCGCTGCGGTACCGACTTCTTTGAGTACTTCTCCGTTGCGACCAATCACCATTCCCTTTTGAGAGTCGCGTTCAACCAGAATTTCGCAGCGAATACGCGGCCAATCCCATTCGGTGATTCGTGTCGCGATGCTGTATGGCAACTCGTCGCGGAACATAGCGAGAAGTTGTTCCCGCACCAGCTCAGCGACGAACCATGGTTCGGGGAGATCTGTTATTTGGTCAGCGGGAAAATATGCGGGGCCGTCAACCATTCGACTTTCGAGATAGTCAACGAGTTCTTGGACTCCTTCACCGGTACGTCCAGAGACCGGAAAGTATTCGTCAGCTTCGAATGCGGATGATTCTGCGAGCTGTTTGACGATCGTTTCTTTGGACGCTTGGTCACATTTAGTGACGATGACCACCGATTTAGGTGGCAACCCCTCAGCTATGAGTCGGTCTCCGCGGCCGATCGGCGCGCTGGCATCTATCACCAGACACACGACGTCCACATCGTTGAGCGCTGCCCGGGCCGTGTCGTTGAGTCGTTCTCCGAGTTGGGTTACCGGCTTATGAATACCGGGGGTGTCCACAAAAACTATTTGGCTTTCTTCCCGGTGGAGTACTCCCATGATGCGCAGCCTGGTTGTCTGCGGTTTGTCTGAAACGATGCTGACTTTGGTTCCAAGTATCTGGTTGATCAGGGTTGACTTGCCGGCGTTGGGGCGCCCGACGAAGGTCACAAAACCTGATTTCATCCTGTTGTTCCGGGGCGAGCAGCAATGAGATTGATGCGCCGATTATCGATTTCTTTTGCGGTGAGTTCCCAACCTTGGTACTCAACGCTTTCGCCGACCTTGGGTACATGACCTAACAGGCCGAACACAAAACCTCCGACGGTGTCCCACTCTCCATCTCCGGTCGTGATTCCTATGAGTTCCTCGAAGTCATCTACCGGTAAACGTCCCGACAGCAATAACGACCCGTCTGGTTGTTCCTGAACTAGAGCTTCTTCGCGATCGAATTCATCGACTATCTCACCTATGAGTTCTTCGAGAATGTCTTCGAGACTGACTAGCCCCGCTGTTCCTCCGTATTCGTCCACGACGATCGCTAGATGGGATTTCGATGCCTGCATTTCGCGCATCAGTTCAACAACTCGTTTGGATTCGGGAACAAACACAGCTTCTCGCACCAATGAACGCATATTGGTGTCGGTCGGGTCTTCTAGTTGTGCTGCGACTAAGTCCTTTGAAAGCACCAACCCGATGACATCGTCAACAGTTTCTCCCACTACGGGCAGGCGGGTGAAACCTGTGTCAACCACCACAGCCAATGCTTCGCTCACAGTTGAGTGTGATTGGAGCGTCACCATGTCGGGTCGAGGCACCATCACTTCGCGAACAATGGTGTCACCTAATTCGATGATTGATCCGATGAGGTGGGCTTCGTCGTCTTCGATGAGGCTCGCTTCGGCGGCCGCTTCAGCTAACGCCACAAGTTCGTCTTCCACTACGGGATCAACTACCTCTTGGCGGGTACGCGGACCGAAGCGCCGCACCAAAACCACCAGTGGTTGCGCTATCACTTGCAGGGGAACAAACCGCGCGATCATTCGCGCCGGCCGCGACAGCCATTTGGCCATTTCATCGTTTGCTTCTATAGCCCACCGTCTAGGGATGGCTTCCCCGATCACAAACAGTAGGAACGCGGCTACCGCCACGCTCAACACCGTGCCGCCAAGCGTTCGTCCTACGTTGACCGCCAGGGCAATCAGCCCCACTTGGCTGATAACTCGCAAGATCGTGACCGGTGCTAGAAGCACCTCTCGGTCTGAGATGAGGTCAGCTAGTTGGAGTTCATCACTGGCTTCATCAAGACCAGCAGCTCGCGCTCGGCCTAACCGAATGAAGGTGACCTCGATGAGGCGAAACACTACAAGTGCCACCAGTAGTGCTACAGCGAGGAGTGCGGCGAGTGCCCCTCCCATCAAAGCCCACTTTCGCGAAAAGCCGCCAAGTGAATGCGTTCAGACTCTTGCATCTGCTGTTGTTCGTGTTCATCGGCGTGATCCATGCCCAACACGTGCAATATTCCGTGAACGACGAGCAGATCGATCTCGTCGGTGACGGTGCCTTGGTGTTCGGGGTAGGAGTTCTTGTTCGAGGAGCAATTGCCCGCCGCCACAGACGGACAGACAACTACATCTCCCAACAGAAGTGGGGTGTCACTTGGATCTTGTGGTTGGGTGGCATGTTCGTCAATTGGAAATGCCAGCACATCGGTGGGGCCTTGATGCCCCATGTGTTGTTGGTTGAGTTCAGCGATGACGTTCGAAGAGACAAAGATGAGAGACAGTTCGCTGGCATGGTTGACACCTTGCCTGTCCAATACTTGGGTCGCGAGTTGCTGGTAGCGCATTGTGTCGAGTTGCACATCGTCTTGGTCATTTACGACGTGGACTGTCAGGTGATTTTGGGTACTTGTTTTCGACGCGTTGGTCGCCGACTCCGATGGATTCAGCGATGTCACGGGCTCTGCGACGTACTGTCGCGATGTTCATAGGCGTTGACGATGGCCTGAACTATTCGGTGACGAACAATGTCGCGGCCGCCTAAATGAGCGAAAGCGACATCGGGAACGTTCCTCAGAGTTTGTTGCACATCCCGCAGTCCGCTTTTACCCCCGGGGACATCTATTTGGGTGACATCGCCGGTTACCACGACTCGAGAACCGAATCCGATACGGGTCAGAAACATTTTCATTTGCTCGGGTGTGGTGTTTTGGGCTTCGTCGAGAATGATGAAACTGTCGTTGAGTGTTCTGCCTCGCATAAAGGCCAGTGGTGCTACTTCGACGGTGTTTTTCTCAAAGAGCCGTTCTGCTGCCTCAACGTCATACATGTCGTACATGGCGTCATAGAGGGGACGAAGGTACGGGTCGACTTTTGCCATGAGGTCGCCGGGTAAGAAGCCCAGTCGTTCCCCGGCTTCGACCGCTGGTCGGGTCAGGACAATTCGGCGAACTTCTTTGGCCATGAGAGCTTCAACTGCTAGTGCTACTGCCAACCATGTTTTGCCGGTTCCTGCAGGACCAATGGCAAACGTGACGATGTTGTTTCGTACTGTTTCGACGTATGCCTTTTGTCCCGCACTTTTCGCTCGGAT
>JASMKJ010000112.1 GCA_030749275.1 Acidimicrobiales bacterium | reverse complement strand
CGACCGGCGGTTTCCGTCTTGGTGGTCCAGATCGGCTCAATGGCCTTCATGACCAGGGGTGTGTCCACGGTCTCGACTGGTAGGTCCCCGAACATCGGGTAGACGTAAGTCGCTAGAGTGCTTTGCCATTGCTTTGCATGTTTGAGGCTTCGCCACGCGGGGCTATGGGCATTGATGTAGGCCCTGGCGCATTCCTCAAAGGTCATCGCCTTGGCCGCGTCGGCTCTGTTGCGTCCACGTTCCACATCTCGGGCCGCTATAGGGTCAACGCCGTCTCGCAGCAGCAAGCGGCAGTTCGCGGCGTCCAGGCGGGCATTTGCCAGGGAAATCGTGTGCAGTGCCCCCAGGCCCATGGCCCTGGCCTTACCGTGAAGGGTGAAGCGAAAAATCCATGCCTTGTTTCCCTTTGGGCCTACCTGCAAATACAGCCCACCGCCATCGGCATGTAGGCCCTTCTTCTTAGCCGCCGTCACTGTCCGCGAAGACAACCGGTTCAACATTCGCGCCATTGATCCACCTCAACTCACGTTCCAACCCACATCATAGCAGCGGATTGAGGCGAGCGCCAGCGAACTTCTACGAAGCGGCAGAGGCGCAAACCCCTTTGATTAGCTGTTGTCTGATGAGCATCTGCGAAAAGTGACGAACAAGGTATTGGCGGATGGGGTGGGATTCGAACCCACGAGGGGGGTTAACCCCTGCCGGTTTTCAAGACCGGTCCCTTAAACCACTCGGGCACCCATCCACGCGACGAATAACATATTCTAAACTAAGGCAAATTCCAACAGTTCATGACATGTCCCAGGGCCCAATCTGGGCCCGAAATTAGGGATTTCCAAACGGATTCCAAAGCTTTTGACCCTTTGCAAACCATTGGTCGGGTTGAGCGCCGGTTCAAATCGGGGGCTCGATGCCAACGATTTCGTACGCCGGTTTCGGCTTTCGTTCCAATCTCCGGATTGAGAACGGCGGAGCAAAAATAGACCACGGAAGCGGCGGGGATGTCCCGTCTCCAAATCCGAACCAGCACATTGTCAAGAATATATAGGTTCAAGCCGGCCGGTCCTTTTCCGGCTGCCTCGAGGGGCGAGATCCAGCAATCCTAAGAAGCTTCTGACGGCAATTGCTCCCGATGCGATAACGAAGAACCCTGAACAGGAGATTATACGTTTGATTGATGAGCGTGCGGGGCAGCTACCCCTGCCTGATGGAGTGGCCGTTGTGTCCACCCGTCCTGGTCACGAACAGATATGGGATGACGTACTAGCGGCCCTTGCGGTTTTGACCAAGAGTTCGGGGGCTGTGTGGTTGCGATCGAAAGCGCCCCGTCTTTCGGTTCTGTCGGGCCGCTCTCAGATTTCTTTGCTTGTTCCGTTTGCCTGTACCGACAAATCAAAGGGGATCCCGTCATGACCGTTCTCACTGAGCGTATTCTCGACTGCTTTCCAAGCGGTAGCTATGCGTTGACGGCCTTGCTTCGCCTCATGGATGTGGTCGAGAGCGAGAGGGTGCCGACGGCCGCCGTCGAGTGTCGCATTCAACCGCGCCTGCTGATCAACCCCGGTTTCGTGGAACGCCACGCGGAAACTCCAGAAAAACTTCTGATGCTGGTGATGCACGAACTCCACCATGTCCTTCTCGGTCACACACGACTGTTTCCGTGCGTCACTCAAACCCAGAACTTTGTGTTCGACTGCGTAATCAACGCCCTCATCTCACGCATGTTCCCGGAGAGAGAACATACGGTGTTCCTGACCGAATTCTACTCGGACAAGGATTTCCCTGTGTGCCTTCTGCGTCCTCCCAGACAATGGAACGGTCGGCGCGTCCTGACGTTGCCGAAGGGTATTCGCGATTTGCGAAAGAAGGATTGCGGGCTCGTGGGAGAAGTCTATCGCGCCCTCTACTCCGACAGTGGTGCAACCTATCACGAAGTCTACGAGATTCTCCCCAAGCTTGTGCCGGAGGATGCCCTGGGTGGTATTCCACTACTGGGTGGCCATGATGACGGGGGCGCGATCGCCGGAGACCTGGACCATCGTTCCCCCATGCTTTTCGATATTGTACGAGGCATCGTCGAGAAGTGGCCCCAACCGCCCGATCCAATACAGGGACGATCGCTAGCCGACATCATCGACGAGAGGACAATTGACGTAAATCCAGCCCCGTCATCCGGTGGGTCCGGTCATTCGATTGACAGGCGATTTCACCCCCCCGTAGATTGCCAGCATTGCAGGCGGAGCATTGGGAATGGCCGAACATAGATTGGGAGTCGATATCGGGGGCACCTTCACCGACGTCGTTCTTCTGGGGCCCGACGGCGCGCTGTGGAG
>JASMKJ010000111.1 GCA_030749275.1 Acidimicrobiales bacterium | reverse complement strand
AGGAAACCCAACGGGGACTGTGCCGTGATCGTCACGCTTGACTGACCGCGGTCGACAGCCGGCCGAAATCGCTGAGATTCCGGGCCTTCTGAGTTGTCGGGCTGGGGAGATTTGAACTCCCGACCTTCGGTCCCCCAGATCACAGAAATCTGTCTAAGACGTCCTACAGGATATTTCGCGGTTATCCAAGACGATTGAGGTACCTGTCAAACGCCTCTTCCGGATACTTTTCGGCAAGCCAATCTTGGCTGTAGAGGCGCACCGTGTATTCAAAGAGCGGCGTGGCGTGGTCGATCTCGAAGAACCGAGTTAGTTGTCTCACGACTCTAAGCATCTCACCGATGTCGGGATAAAACAGGTCGTCAATCCGATAATCAACCGCATCCGTGACGAGATTGAAAGCGAGTCCCCGCCGGCACATGTGCCAGCAGTTGGTAACAAGTCTTTCCATGTGGTCCATGAACTCCAACTCATTCGAACCCGCTAAGTGGTAGAAGGTTCCGGCAAGAATCACATAGTCGTACTGGGTGTTGCTCGGCTTATCTGCGAGGTCGCGTAGGTAAACCGAGGCCAACGGATCATCGTTAAGGACGTGTTCGACAAACTGGGGTGTGACCTCAGAACCGCTCCAGTCGACATCCCGGTCGGGAAACGTCTTTGCTACGTACTCGCGCAGGTGGCCAACACCGAAACCAACGTCGTGCATTGAGAACTGGGGATCGCTACCAAAAACCCGACAGAGTCGGTCATACCGGGCCGCCTTATATTCCGGTCTCGCCGAGGCCACAGCGTCCACCCCTGAACCGTGCCGCTCGTAAAGACCGCCATAGAACGACGCCTGTCGCTCGCGGATCTCCTCACTCCTCATCATTCCTGTCCTGTCCCCTCCGACCTTGCAATCGTCCCTCCGCTGTTTCCACTTCCTGCCAATCAATGCCTCCCCGGCTGCTATCAGTAAGGACACCCGTCTCCTCAGATTGCCAACTGTCCGACGAAGGCGTACCCAATCTGACATCTGCGCGCACGACATAGGGCGGCGTTGTCGCTGTTGAGTTGAGTATTCGGATCAGGTATTCACCGATCACACCGAAGGCAAAGAAGCTGACGCCAAACATCAACGTAAGCAGCAGCGCCTGTGTAGTGAATCCTGGAACCCCTGCCCCACTGACCACATACCGCACCAAGAGATATGTCGCATACCCGACGGTAAGGAAAATGCCAAGAATCCCGATTGCCGCAAGTGCCTGGAGGGGCAGCATTGAGAATCCGACCAGATTCCCCACCGTCTGGCGAAACAATTTCCGGGGACCGTAACCACTCCTGCCGACTCGTCGAGGATGATGCTCAACCACCACGTTCTGAATGCGGCTCGTCACCCGTAGGAGCAGAGGCCCTATAGCCGTGTAGGGAAGCTGAACCGAGGAAAAGGACCTGGCAACAAGGCCGCTCATCACACGAAAACTTGAAAAACTGAGGTCGGCAGGCTTGTCAAGAAATATCGTGTTCATCCGGTTCACCATGCGACTTCCGAGCCGGCGGAGTGGGCTGTGCTGCCTAGTGAGCGAAATGCCCATCACCACGTCACATTCCGGGTGCTCGTCTAAGAAATCGACGAGAATTGGGATCTCCTCTGGTGGGTGCTGCAAGTCATCATCAAGGGTGATCACGCGACTACCCGACACCATCTGGAGGCCACAGATCGTGGCCAAAGCCTGACCCGAGTTCTGCATGAGTTGGATCGCGCGTACGTGAGAATCACCAGCAGCTAGATCTTACAAAATCGACCAGGTTCTTCCTGGCCCAACGTCGTCGACGAAAATCAACTCATAAAAACCTTCGTTTCCAACCAGGGCAGACATAACGCTCGTTAGTCGTTCATAGAGTTCCGTGAGCATTCCCTCGGAGCCATGAACGGGTACGACAACCGAATAAGTGTGGGGATCTTCACTGGACTGCACTACGACACACCACTTCGTTCAGCCAACTCTCCAGATCATGACAAGTTGCTATGTAATCGGTTCGGTCGGAACAATCGAAATACGCCACTCCGATCATGCCACCCGCGTCTGTCATC
>JASMKJ010000110.1 GCA_030749275.1 Acidimicrobiales bacterium | reverse complement strand
GGGAAGATGTTAGAGATCGGGTCGTGGCCTAAGGGAAGCGACAGCGCCTGCGAAACTCTCGTATCCGATTTGGTTGCCAGCGGAATGGATGCGTCAATTGACGCGCAAATCATCGATGGCAAGTGGGGCAAGTTGGTTAGGAACTTGGCCAACGCTTATCTGGCTTTGACGAACCTCTCGGTTCAAGAAGCCTCCTGTGACCCTCTTGACCGTCAATTTATAGCCGACGTAAACGAAGAGGCAGCAGACGTACTCGACGCAGCGGCCATTTCAGCCCGAATGGTCGGCAAACGGACTCTAAGAGAACAAATCGCTCGACTTCGCGAACCCGGCCACTGGCCACCCCAAACACCGGTGACCGAGGACAGCAGGTCTTATCCAAGTACTTGGCAAGACCTCCAATCTCAGCGAGGCAATGTCGAAGTCGATCACTTCAACGGCGCTATCGTCCGACTCGGTGAACAACACCAAGTGGCCACACCGCTCAACCGAGTGCTCAGGGATTGCTGCATCTCAGCTGCTAAGAATCGTTTACTTCCCGGATCGGAAACAACCGCGTCGCTTCGGTCAGCGGCCTCGTAATGTGCCCGGAGTGGGATTCGAACCCACACGCCCCGTTAAGAGCCGAGGGGTTTAAGCCCTCTGCGTCTGCCATTCCGCCACCCGGGCCAATTAGTACGGCACTCTAAGCCTAGGCCCCTAGATCAGCCGCGACCCCCCTCTTAGGCTGCTTCGACACTATCTCCCACGGGCAGACGGTGAACCACCGCAGTTGGCCTATGCCTGAACTCAGGGGCGGCATCTTTCCCAACCTGCATTGCTGCTCGCCACAAAAGATTGCGTAGTTCGCTCGAACGTTCAGCCGATAGCCCATTACAGACCACTACCCCTTCAATCATGTCTGCGACGACCGCTTCGAACTGCCTGTCCTTAATGCGGACCGCGACGATACTTCCAGAGCCGTCCTTTCGCAGAGTTCGGTCTATTTCTCCTGAACGCGGCGGGCTCCGAAAACCCGGAACGGTGAAACCGACTTGAGCGCCCAGTCGACCGATGGTCTTGGCCACCATGGAGAAGCGCACAGACGGAGCACTGTCAATGGCTGATATCGATCCCTCGGTGGCCTCTAAAGGCAAACCAGCATCAATAGTTGAATCTGAGGAACTTCGGTCGCTGTTTTCCATCAGATATAGGTTCTAATAGGGGTGGGACAATCAGTAACGAAGTTCGTTGCGTGAAGTGAGGGGCTCTCACTTGGGGCTAACTTGGATCCGTGGGAACTGACAACAAAGTCTCTAAAGCGGCGTCATCTGAGGGTGCCTCTCTAACTCCCGCTCAGCGAGAAACACTTGAATTAATTCGCTTGCCAACCAATCAGCGCATTACTCATGACCCAACCTTACGGCCGCAGTTGCACCTTGAATTAGAGGCCGCAACCGAAGATCTCGTAAATCTAATCGACGAACCCTTATGGATATCGAAACGCCAACTGCAAGCTGTGAACAGTTGCGAAGCTCTCTACGAAGCCCAACAACTCGAACCTTTCGAATGGCGAATCCCAATGACACGGGGACAGATCTTCCACAAATGCGTCGAACTATCTATTCATCTGTCCCCGGCGAGAGCTGCTCCTGAATTGGTTGATGAAGCACTGTCAAGCATCATCAACCGCGGCGACGGCCTGGCGGACTTTTTGTCCAGCTTGAGCGATGTCGAACGCGCCGAGATACGAAGCGATGTGTCATCTCTGTTGCAAACCTTCTTTGATACGTTCCCGCCCTTAAAGAAAACTTGGGTGCCCACGACTGAACTGCCACGAAAGGTAATCCTCCATAAAGGGAAAATCGTTCTTCAAGGGAGGTTTGATCTAACCATCGGTCAGCCAGACGGGTTCACGGCTGGTCGCGTGCTCGTAGAACTCAAAACCGGGCGCGCGGTTCCCCATCATTTGGATGATTTACGCTTTTATGCCTTATTGGAGACCCTCGTGGTTGGAGTGCCACCAGCTCTGCTAGCGAGCTTCTATGTCGATGCAGGCCGGGTGCAGGTCGAACACGTTGATGATTCTCTTTTGCAATCGGCTACAAACCGAACGACCCACGGCATCGAACGGCTACTTCACTTACGACTCAAGAAAAGTCGTCCCGCGGTCCGTCCTAGCGCGTCATGTAGATGGTGCCCTATATCCACCGAGTGTGAACCCGGTCGCGCTTGGCTTGAGGATGCCAACGGTGAGGGCGCATGGTGACGCCAACTCGAACCGAGTTCCCTAGACCCTGACCGCCATGTCAGACACAAGCTGCCAAAGGTCTTCTCTTCGTTGCTCCCACTCCTCGGATGTGATTCCAAAGCGCATGTGATCTTCCCAAGTTCCAGCAATCCTCAGATAGCCCTCTGCGAGACCTTCGTAACGGATGCCGAGTTTTTCGACAACTCGACGACTCGACTGATTTCTGGGAATGATGGATATTTCAAGCCGGTGCAGGCCAGCTCGGTCAAATGCGTGGGCGAAAACAGCCACCAACGCCTCAGGTATAAAACCTTGGCCTGCCCAACGCTCATCGACCCAGTAGCCGACATGCCCGCTCTGAAATGCTCCTCGGGCAACATTATTGACGTTGATCTCGCCGCAGAAGTGACCACGAT
>JASMKJ010000109.1 GCA_030749275.1 Acidimicrobiales bacterium | reverse complement strand
AAATTTTGAGTGACCCCCGGCTTCCAGGGCTGGCCAACCCTGTTCGGAATACAGCTCCAGAACCCTGCCCATCTCCCCGACTTTCACGTCGTAGGTGCGCCGTTCGTAAAGTTGCAACTCAACCATGTCGAAACTTTAGTTCGGTCGCTCCCGTTAGGGCCCTGCGATCCAACAGGAGTTCACTCGGGAGGCTATTAGCGAACCCATTCGTGATGAACATCAAGGTTCTGGTAGGTGATGTCTGAAGTGGCTTGAGCTTCTTCTGCCCCTTCCTGGGTGGCATCAAGCTCGTTGTTGTCGGTTGCGGTGCCCCAAGAATCGAATTCGACGATTGTGACGATTTTCCCCGGGACGTCGCGGTCTTCACACAAAGTCAACGATGTTGTTTCCGGTGATCGGTAACATCTTTGATTGTGCTGCCGAGCTTCCTGGGTTCGACCTCGATGAGCTTATGGATTGGGAGTCTGACTGGTAGATCCGTTCCGCTTGCCAATGTACGCACCATAAAAATGGCAACTGTCCTAGAGTCTTGAAATGTCCGGGACCATTGATGCAAACGCGGTCAACGCGTTCGTTAATGACTGCTATCCGGAACTGGGAAGCCGTTGTGTTGACATCGGACAAGATTTCGCGGTCGCTGAATATGACTTGAGCGGCATAACGCGGCGCCCTGGAGGATATATCTCCGGCCCCGATCAATTTCGGCTGGCTGACGCGGTTTTCTGGTTCTTGACTTTCGGCGTTATCGGTCGCATGGAGCAGATGAATGTGACCAGCGAACTCTCCATCAGATACGTCCGGCCCGCACTCGGTGAGCAGTTGTTTGCGCGCGCCCGATTAGAAGCTCGAACCCGCCGCAGCGTCGCCGGCTCTGTGTGGCTTTGGTGCGACCGAGACGAAACGAGAAAGGTTTCCGTCTGTCAAGGGACGTATTCGCTGCCTTCGGAGTCTTCAGATGACTCTGTCCGTTGAAAGGGATACCAGATGAAATCGGATCACTACAAAGAACAATTTGATGCCGCGACGAATCGCATAGTGGAACTAGCTAGCAAAGACCAACAACAGGCTGTCCCACACCTTGGTGACTGGACCACGAGCAACGTAATTATGCACGTCGGCTCGGTGTTTTCTTTCGTTGCACAATCGATTACCCAAAACGCTCCCCTAAGCGATAAAGGTGTAGCTGCGTGGGCCAATGACACCGCCAACCACCCAAGAACAACAGAACTTTCTGGGTGGTTCAAAACAACCGCCGACCAGTTAGCCGACGTCGTGTGGAGCCACCGTCCAGATGCTGAAATATGGACTAGTAGCAACCTTGCCAACACGGCGACTTTTTGGATGCGTCGCATGACCCAAGAAGCGACCATGCACCGGTGGGACATCGAAGCAGGTCACGATGACGTCCATCCCATCGACGCCCAACTAGCGGTTGACGGGATAGATGAGTTTTATGACTTCTTTGTGGCGGAAAGAATGCCCAAAGAATTTGCAGGAACCGGCACGGTCCATCTGCACGCCACCGACGCGGAAGGCGAATGGATGGTAACTCGACGAGAACATGGGATCGAAGTAGAAAAAACTCACGGTAAAGGAGACGTCGCAGCCCGAGGAACGGCAAGCGACTTACTTCTGTTTGTGTGGAACCGAAAAACTCACGAGGAGCTTGAAACATTTGGTAACACCGAACTGTTAGCTGAGCACCAGCGACTCTTGCAGGTGTAAAGAGCGCACT
>JASMKJ010000108.1 GCA_030749275.1 Acidimicrobiales bacterium | reverse complement strand
TGGGAATCAATGGAAGAGTTAGAGTTTGGCTAGCGTAGTGAGTCGAGTTTGGCAAATTTCCGGCATCCAATCGCTGAGCCAAGAAGGCCGGATGCTGATGGCAAGCGTACGTACCTATGGTTGTCTCAATGTCCTTCTCTGCCATCCGGCTGATTACCTTGTCCCGATCAATATGGTTCTCGAGGACCACGACATAAGACTGGAAAGACCAGGTTGCATCCTCTGTTGGCATGGGGAGCACCACGCCTGAGACGTTTGAAAGCGCCTCGTTATACCAGTTGGCGTTCGATCGTCGGTCATTGAGCATTTGATCAAGACGCTTCATTTGTGCAAGACCACACGCAGCCTGGATCTCAGTCATTCGGTAGTTAAAGCCGGGTTCAGCAAACTCCATTTTCTGATCTTCAGTTCTTCGAGAACCATGGTTCCTCAACAGTCTCGCACGATCTGCCACGGAGCTATCATTGGTTGTAATCATCCCGCCCTCGCCGCAGGTCACAATCTTGCGCGGATGGAAGCTGAAACACCCCAAATCGCCATGTGCACCACACTCTCGGCCAGCACGGGCAGCTCCCAACGAGCATGCAGCATCAACAATAAGGCTGATGCCTGCCTCAACCGCGAGTTGCTCAAGTACAACATGATCTGCTGGCTGTCCAAATGGGTCAACTGGAATAATCGCACGAGTTCGAGTACTTACTAGAGCTCGTGCTTTCTCCGGGTCCATCGCGAAGTCGTTTGTACCCGAGTCGACAAGAATAGGAGTAGCGCCAGATTGAATCACAGCGTTTGCCGTGGCCGGAAACGTGAAATTCGGGATCAACACCTCATCTCCCGGGCCCACGCCTTGTGCTACCAGAGCCAAGTGAAGTGCCGCCGTAGCTGAGGTCGTTGCCACTGCGTGGCTGACTCCTACCCGATCTGCAACGGATCTCTCGAAGTCAAGCAGATATGGACCAGATGTAAGAATGCCCGTTGACAGAATTTTCTCAATATCACTCTTGACGTCACCGAACTCCAGATCCGGGATGACCAATGGAATGTGTCCGTTCATGTTTAGTTAGCAGTACCGGCCAGCACCGCTTGGATCCTCCAGGCCAGATCAAGTGCTCTAAGTGCTCCACGGCCATCAACCTCGCACTCATGTAGACCAGAGACCGCACCCAGAAAATGCTGGAGTTCTGCAAGCAGCGGCTCAGCCCGACGGACAAACACCCTTCTCGTGTCTACGTCAAGAACATAGCGCCCTTCTGAAACATCAGTGCCGTCGATCCGACCTTGCCGAAATACCAACAGTTCTTGATTTGGGTAGTCGACAGTAAGGAATCGATCCTTCGTCGTTACTTCAAGTTGTCTAATCTGGTTCTGGGTAATCCGACTAGCGGTCAGGGAGGCCATCCTTCCGTCCAAGAAGGAAAGCAACGCCGTCACGTGGTCGGGGCCGTTCGGCCCCGACACATCGCATGCAGCGACGTGGGCAACCCTAGAGCCCATTAGGTAGAGCACAATGTCAATATCGTGCACCATGAGATCCAAAACCACATCAGTGTCGGTCACGCGCTCACTAGCTGCACTCATTCGTCGCGAGTTGGAAACCAGTACCGGCTCATCTTCAAGGAGGGCTTTGAGTTGACGAACAGCCGGATTGAACCGCTCAATATGGCCCACCTGGAGCACAACCCGCTCCGATTCCGCAGTGTTGATAAGCAACTCTGTCTGGTGACGATCGAGGGCAAGCGGCTTTTCAATAAGACAATGGATGCCCCGCTTCATTAGTGCACAGCCGACATCAGAATGTGAGGCCGAGGGAACAGCCACGACAGCAGCATCCACGTGTGGCATATCTGAGATCGAGTAATAGGCCTGACACTCGAACGTTGATGCCACCTCCCGGCACCTACCAGAATCGCTGTCTAGAACTGCAACTAGGTCAACATCTTTCATCGACGCTAAACAGCGTGCGTGGTTCCTTCCCATTTCACCTACACCAACGACTGCA
>JASMKJ010000107.1 GCA_030749275.1 Acidimicrobiales bacterium | reverse complement strand
CACTTCTTCAACCAACTTCGAAAGGGCAGGCACATTGACCTCACCGCTATTGCCGGTGAGCGAGGATGTCCCAATTTTTACGATGACACGCATCAGCAGTTCCTACTCCTGTTACACCAACTAAGTATCGGGTTCATATTCAAATTGGAAGGACCCGATGACCACTACGTCTCCCGCCGTGGCACCCGCTCGCTCCAGTGCCCGAGGAACTCGATGTTGTTCTAAGCGTTCCTGAGCGTTACTCATGTCATCAACATCGTTCAGGTCCGAAAGAGCGACTGCTCGAAGGGCCTGTCGTCCGAGTACTTCAAAGGATCCATCGTCGTGACGCACGACTTGGACACCTTCTGGAACTGGTCGATGCACAACGTATTGGGTTGGGGGTTCAACACTTTTCCGAGCTTGTTCTACAAGCTGTCGTAGCTCACCTACAAGAGCATCTATTCCTTGTCCGGTGACTGCGGAGATGGTCGACCCCGCCCACGGAAGTGTTGCCACATCCGATTTGGTTCCAACCACCATTCTCGGTCTATCGAGCAGCTGCGAGTCGTAGTCGCCGAGTTCGCCGATCAATATTTCTTCTTGTTGTTGCGGGGATTTGCCTTCCACCTCCGCGAGATCAAGAAGCACTAGGAGAACTCTGGCTCGTTCGACATGGCGCAGGAATTGATGCCCGAGTCCTTTTCCGGCGGCGGCTCCTTCGATCAGGCCGGGGATATCTGCGACGACCATTTCGAAGTCATCATTTCGGCGTACGACTCCTAGGTGGGGCGACAACGTCGTAAAGGGGTAGGAAGCGACTTTAGGTTTGGCTGCCGAGATCCTTGAAATGAGGGTGCTTTTCCCCGCGTTGGGGAACCCCACGAGAGCCACGTCCGCCATGAGTTTTAGCTCGAGGCGTACCCATCGTTCTTCTCCTAACTCAGCTTGTTCAGCGAACGCCGGCGCTCTCCGTTTGTTGGACAGAAATCGAGCGTTGCCTCGACCCCCTTGCCCTCCTGCTGCAGCGAGCCAACGATCACCGGCATCTACGAGATCAGCAAGAACTTCTCCTTCAAAATCCTTGATTACGGTGCCTTCAGGAACGCTGACGACAAGATCATTACCAGTTCTCCCATGTTTTTTCTTCCCTTGGCCATGTGTCCCGTCGTCGGCGCGCCGGAAAGGGAAATCCTTGAACGCCAGCAACGAAGAGACGTTGCGGTCAGCTACCAGCCAAACGTCTCCGCCGGAGCCGCCGTCACCACCATCAGGTCCGCCTCGAGCCACGTGAGCTTCGCGGCGAAAGGACACACAGCCAGCTCCTCCGTCTCCACCTTTGGCATGGAGATTGCATTCGTCGACGAAACCCGTCATAGGTTCTGAGGATACGGGTGCGAGGACCGTTGACTGAAACGGAAATTGAACTAG
>JASMKJ010000106.1 GCA_030749275.1 Acidimicrobiales bacterium | reverse complement strand
GTTGGAGAGCGAATCCTGAAGAGATTGGAAGCCCCGGTCTCTGTATCCGGACTAGTGGTTGACATCGACCCCTGTGTGGGCGTGGCTTACAGCGCGAACAGAGTGGGAGACCCCGAAGAACTCATCGAAGCAGCAGGTAGGAAGGTGTTTCGCGCGCGACGTAGCAGTGACGAGCGCTTGGTCATCCATGACACCAGCGAGCAGTTGGAATCGGCGGTCGGCTAACTACAGCAGCCAACCAGAGCAAACGAAAAGATGACAAAGATTGCCGCCGGGGTTACCCGTTAGTAACTTTCAGGAATGGATTTCAACCCCGAATTAAACGAAGACCAACTTCAGATCCAGAAGTGGGTACACGACTTCGCGTCGGATGTGGTTCGACCAGTCGCCGCGGAGTGGGATGAACGAGAGGAAACACCTTGGCCCGTGATTCAAGAAGCTGCCGAAATTGGGCTCTATAGCTGGGAGTTCATGGCCGAAGCCATGATGAACGACCCAACAGGACTCACTATGCCAGTGGCACTCGAAGAACTCTTCTGGGGTGATGCCGGTATCGGACTTTCAATTATGGGAAGCGGACTTGCTGCTGCGGGTATCGCAGCCTCAGGTACTCCCGAACAGGTGATGGAGTGGGTTCCGCAGTGCTACGGAACCACCGACAAACTGATGGTGGGAGCTTTCGCGTCCTCTGAGCCCGACGCGGGCTCAGATGTCGCGGCTATGCGCACCCGAGCCGTGTACGACGAATCATCCGACGAGTGGGTACTCAACGGCACCAAAACCTGGATTACCAACGGCGGCATCGCGGATGTACACGTCATAGTCGCGGTCGTCGACCCCGAACTTGGCAGTCGCGGTCATGCAAGTTTTGTTGTTCCCCCGAACACCCAGGGCTTGGCGCAGGGTCAAAAATTTCAAAAGCATGGGATTCGTGCGAGCCACACCGCCGAAGTAGTTCTCACCGACTGCCGGATTCCCGGCAATTGTTTGCTTGGAGGCAAAGACAAACTTGACGAACGTCTAGGTCGAGTACGCGAGGGTAAGTCCGGCAATGCTCAAGCTGCCATGCAAACCTTTGAGTCAACCCGGCCCGCTGTTGGTGCCCAGGCAGTCGGTATTGCTCGAGCCGCATATGAATACGCACTCGAATACGCGAAAGAACGTCACCAGTTCGGGCGGCCCATTATTCAAAACCAGTCCATCGCGTTCACGTTGGCCGACATGGCGATGGAAATAGAAGCAGCACGAGCCCTCGTATGGCGCGGCGCGTGGCTTGGAAAACAACGCAAATACAAGAGCGCCGAAGGATCCATGGCGAAACTCAAAGCCGGTCGCGTCGCAGTATGGGCTACGGAACGCGCAATCCAGATCTTGGGTGGCTACGGATACGTCCGTGAGTACCCGGTGGAGCGTTGGCATCGTGATGCCAAGATTTACGACATTTTCGAAGGTACCGAACAAATTCAGCAACTTGTGATCAGCAGAGCGATCTCCGGGATGCGAATCGAGTAAACCTGTAGAACCTCGTGAAATGGGGCTCTGAGCAGGCTTTTACCAGCAAAAACAAGCAAAATAAAGCAAAAAATAGAGAACTTGGGAATATGCGCGACTGACCCCCACGGGTTCACTAACATGTACATCGTGCCCAACGCGCCCTAGGTCTGTGTTGGAGCATGGCCAGTTCTGCAGACCATAAGGGGGTCCTGGCAAATATGATGTCAACGATTTTGACCATCATCATCATGGGCATGTTGCTCCAAGGTGTTATGGCAGTCATAGACAGCGTTCTCGACACCGTGAACGTGAACTCAATGTTGAAGTCGATTCCAGTAGTTGGATCGAACCTCAACCTCATCTGGGCTTATCTCTTCGTAGTGATCAGCAACGTCAATGATGGCGGTGGTGTATTCGGCTACGGAGCAAGCACAGAGATCCTACAAATGGGTAGGTTCGGAGCTGATGTCGCTACCGCAATCGCCATCCTCGCATTCATCCCAATTAGGGATGCCGCGATCTCGGCGCTCGGTAAAGGTATCGGTGGCCGCTAACTAGCCATCTTTATTACATAGGGCGCCTCGAGCGTCTTAGTGTTGGGGACCGTCACATTGACGGTCCCCAGACATTTTTAGGGACATACGAATCCAAATTTGAATGATTTGGGGCTCAGGGTCAGGGCTACTGAGATGGCGAGATCTAATCATGGCAGAATCATGATGGATGAAGCCCAGCCAGTGCTTTACAGCAGACCGGAGTGAATGATGCGTGCAGGTTTGGTCACAGGAAAAGGCCAATTCGAACTTATCGAAAAAGAAGACCCCACCCCTGAAGCTGACGAGGTTGTTGTAGCGATACAACGATGCGGCATTTGTGGAAGCGACGTACATGCATATGTTGAAGGCTGGAAATACGCGCCCAGTGTGTGCGGACATGAATGGGTTGGCATGGTTGCTGCCTGCGGCCGAGATGTCGTTAATGTCGAAGAGGGAGATCGAGTCACCGGTGCGTTAGCACCGGGGTGTGGTCGATGTCTCGAGTGCAGAAATGACTTAAGTCAATATTGTCGGACTGCCTGGTCTGACTATTCAGGGCCAACCGGCCCTACCTCAGGAGGATTTGCCCCCTTTTTGTGTTTAAAAGCGGAACGAGTCATCGGTATTCCAGAAGACATAGACACCGACGATGCGGCATTGATCGAACCATCGGCGGTAGCGTTTCATGCCGTTCGGCGAAGCCAACTCCAAGTCGGCGATGTGGTTTGTGTAGTGGGGTGCGGTCCAATCGGTTTGCTGACCGCACAGGTCGCGAAAGCTGCTGGAGCTGGTGTGGTGATAGCCGTTGAACCAGATGAGAACCGACGAAATCTGGCTTTAGCAACAGGTACCGACATAGCCGTCAGCCCCGGCGAAGACCTTCATGCCACTTTGGACGAGCTAACCCAAGGGCTAAGAGCTGACCTAGCGTTCGACTGCGCAGGAATTCCACAAACCATGCAACAATCCGTCGATATGGTGCGACGCGGAGGTTCGGTGTGTCTTGTCGGAGTCACCGGCGAGGAAGCCCGCATTAACCCAATCCGATGGATCGGCAAAGAGATCACCCTGAACACATCCATGGTCTTTACCTTGGATGAGATGAAAGCTACGGCGAACATGATCCAAGATGGCCGACTTTCTGTGGCACCGCTTCGCGACGGCATCGTTGACTTGGATGCTTTGGGGGCGACAATTGATGATCTAGCGGAGCGACGTGTCGATGCGGTCAAGATTCTCGTTGATCCGACCGCTGGCTGACGAAGAGGGTTTAGGTGGGGGATGTCACCACACCGTCAGCAACCATGTTTGAAATCGTTTCTTCGCTGTAGCCCAGTTCGCCCAGCAGTTCAACGCTGTGTTCGCCGAGCCGCGGTGCGTGAAGACGCAATTCGGTGGAGCTTTGAGAGTAAATGACGGGATCCCTTATATACCGGTAGTCGCCTTCGGTGGGATGTTGCCGCACCTGAACGAGCTCAACATGTGACAGGTGCGGGTCTTGGTCGAAGGTGGATAAGTCAAGTACCGCCGCTGCGGGGATGGAAACTTCGTCGCAAAATCCAATCCAGGTGCTCGTTGTTTCGTGTTGAGCAGCATCGGCGATGAGATCGTACAAAGCCGAAGTGTTGGTGACCCGAGCGTTGTGTGTCGCGAACCTGTTGTCACTCGTGAGTTCTGGTTGGCCGATAAAGCGGAAAAAATCTGCGTAGTTTTGGTCGGTGTAGGGCAGCAGACAAACGAACCCATCAGCTGTTGCATAAGGTTTACGAGCGGGTGAAAGAAGTCGTTCATACCCGAACGGACCCTCAGGTGGCTCAAAAGCGGCGCCTCTGAGATGTTCAACCAAATTGAAACTAACCATGGTCTCAAACATGGGTACCTCAATGTTTTGACCGTCACCTGTTCGATATCGATGAATTAGCGCTGCCATGACGGCTTGGACGATGTGCAGACCGGTTACCTTGTCGGCAATCACCGCCGGAACGTAGGTGGGGCGACCGTTGGTAGCGGTGAAGAGTCCCGCCAAACCAGAAGCTGCTTGAATGGCGTCGTCGTACGCTGCTTTGCCCCCGTAAGGCCCATCTGTAGCGAATCCGTTGGCTCTGCAGTAGATCAGTGATGGGTTGACTTCATTTAAGGTCACTTCGCCCAACCCCAACCTCTCTAAGGCAGCGGCCCGCATATTGGTGACGAGAACATCTGAACTTTTGACTAATTCGAGTAGGGCTTGACGACCCTGGTCGTGCTTTAGATCCACACTCAGTGATCGCTTATTTCTTTGCAGATTCAAGCTGAAACCTGACATTCCCGGATTCCTGCTAGGAACTCCGTTTCGAGTCGAATCACCATTTGTCGTTTCAACACGAATGACGTCGGCTCCGTGATCGCCCAGCATGCGTGTGGCGAGGGGACCCATTAGCACTGTTGTGAGATCGACGACACGAATGCCGCTAAGAGCACCATTTTCCATTCGTTGATCATGACAGGCGGAAGCGGGGGAGTGCCTGATTATGTTTATTGGTCGCTAGTGGCGGTTGCCACGAGACCTTGTAAGCCGGTCAGAATGAGAGCCGCAAGTTGCTCAGCCAACGCATCGGCAGACGGCCGATCCGGCTGGGTTAACCAATGGCGACATACTCCTTCTGACATAGTCACTATGGCCCTGGCATACAACTCCACTTCGTCGCCATGTAACCACTGCCGGAGAATCTCAGCGATTGTCGCCGACATTCTGGTTTCGACCATCCGACCGCCGTTTGCTGTCTCTTCATCTCTTGGGGTGGATCGACCAAATAACAACTGAAATTCACGTTGGTTCTTTTCGACGAAAGAGAAGTAGGCGCTCAATGCTCCTACGGTTCGCTGGAAATGGGTATCAGCTGGATCTACCGCCGAAACGACCTCGTTGGCTAGACGATCAGCGACATCGTCTACTAATTCAACGTAAAGATCCCTCTTTGATGCAAAGTGTTGATACAAGACGGGCTTGGTGATGCCAGCAGCTTTTGCTACGTCGTTCATCGATGTGCCGTGGTAGCCGTTTGCGGCAAAAGCGGTCATTGCTACATCTAGCAACTGCTCTCTTCGTTCTGCAGCGGGAAGACGGGTAGACATTAATGATCGTTTCGTTGGGCTCAGTCGGAGCTACTCGGCACGCCAATAGTTTCAGACTGGAGATACAAACTACTAATCGGAAAGCCATTAATGACCATGTGGAAGGCCCTGTTCTTCTCGTTCCGCAGCATTAGCGGCGTACCCCAAGATGATCGCTGGAGCCAAAAGCAACGATCCGACAATCAGTAACGCGACGGTGAGTGAAGTCCATAATGTTGAACTAGCCACGTAATAGTTGATGAGAAAAAGAATCAAGGCACCAAAAAAGCAGCCGTACCCGAAACGCTTGCCGAGACCCGCGACGGTGCGTGCCCGTTCTCGTGATTTGACGACAGAGTCTTCTTCTCGTCCTTCCGTCACGTTTCTTCTTCACGAGGATCTAATGGGGCGGAACCTTCCAGGGTTGAAAGACCCGGTTGAGGGCGTGACATGGGTTCGGCCGCGGAAGACAGATCGTTTGTGTCGGTCGCGGACCACATCGCCTCATCTGGTTCGTAACCTTCGAATGGGTCCGGCTGGCTAGCGTCACGGTACAGGTCGTATTCGGCAGCTTCGTCGTAATAGCTTGCCGTGTCTCTCAACGGAAAGAACACCCGAAATCCAAGGTTCGCCAAGCCGCAAGCAACTATCAGATCTCCAAAAGAAAAGACCTCATTTAACCATCGGATCGGGACTATCGCACCCAGAAACAAGAGAGTCGTTCCTTCCCCGGTTTCAAATGCTCGAACTGCCCCAAGTTGAACTAGATCGATTGAGTTGATGTCCGCGATACCAGCCTTAACAATCGCGTTAACTGTGACGGGGACGAATCCATTGAGAACGAGCGGAATTAGATTCAGTATGGTCCCCACCAAGATTATTGAGGCACCTGTGAGGTGGAGATTCATAGAGCAGGTAATGGCGATCAAGACCATTGAGACAATGGTCAACAAGATGGGGTAAGGAACCCCTAACCCTGACGCGACCAAAGCCTGAAGGGCGACCCCGACAGCGGGAATTGGCCAGAACACAATGCGGGTAGCTAAGAAATAGTCGGTTGATCCTCGAACAAAGAGTCCTGCGGCGGCGCCGACCAGCAAAGCCAAGGGAATCACATACATCGATGTTGATGGTAGTTGGCCGTACTCGTTACCAAGAGCCGATTTCGCATCTCCGCGTTTGAAAAGGAGCAATGTTTTGTTGGGGAAGCTAGTTTGACCGACGCTGAACCAGGATGCGATGGAGGGAGCAGTTCCATGGAGGTCCGAGCAGAATTGACCGCCACAGTTTGGAAAGTTGTCGTTGAACAGGGCGCGACAGTTGCTGAGGGTGACGAACTTGTAATTCTTGAATCAATGAAAATGGAAATCCCTGTGGTAGCGCCCCTAGCGGGAACCGTAAAAGAACTATGTGTTGGGGAAGAAGATCGAATCAGCGAAGGTGACGTAGTAGCGGTCATAGATCCATCCTGAAGGAAGTTTGCGATCCCCTTCAAAACGACCCCTTCTCCCCTCTTTGTGGTCTCGAGTCGTGAGGGTCGTAACATCTGAGAAATGTCTGCGGTCGTTGAGTTCGAAGATGTAGTTGCGGTGACGGGGTCCTTCCCGGTTCTCACGGGTGTCGATGTGTCCGTGAATGAGGGCGAAATAGTCTTGGTGCGAGGAGAAAATGGTGCCGGGAAGACCAGTTTCTTGCGTGCGTGCGCCGGGCTGCTTCGAGTTAGTGCTGGGTCAGCTCGAGTTCTTGGATTCGATATGCGAGTTGATCGGCGGACGCCTCGCCGTTACATCGGGCTCCTAGGACACGAAAACAATCTTTATCGGGATCTATGGGCGAAAGAGCATGTGGAGTTTCGAGCTGCCGCTGGTGGAGGCCCAAAGAGTGATGCGGAAGCTGCGTTAGCAAAGGTGGGTTTTCCGTCAACCCTTTGGTCGGTGCCGATCTCAGCGCTCTCAGCGGGTCAAAGACGCAAAGTTGCTATTGCTTCAGTGATAGCGACTCGGCCCCGGCTGTGGTTGTTGGATGAGCCCCATGCCGCTCTTGATGCTGAAAGTAGAACAAACTTGAACTCGGTTCTGAGAGAAGCGGCATCTGCAGGAGCGACAGTAGTTTTCGCCAGCCATGAAAGTGCCCTCTCGAAGGAACTTTCATCGCGGGTCATCACCCTTCAAGGAGGTCGCGTGGCGGGGGATTCTGGTGCTAGCTGAAGTACTTCTTCTTGCCCGAAAGGATCTCCGGATTGAGTGGCGCGCGAAAGTCGCTCTAGGGCAGGTAGCCCCATTGACACTTCTCATCGTTGTCATCTTCGCGTTTGCTCTTGACGCGAACGCTCCATTGCTGGAACTTGGTGCTGGAGGCCTGTACTGGGTGGCAATTTTGTATGGCGGGACGTTGCTTACCCAACGCTCCTTCGAATTGGAAACAGAAGACGGCAATTTTGATGGCTTTCGTATGTCGTCAATGAAGGTCCACTCTTTATTCCTTGGAAAAGCTTTAGCCCTATTCGTGCAGATCTGCCTTCTGGAGATAGTCCTTGGACCTGCCATCCTCCTCTTCTACGACGTTCAGGTTGCCAACTGGGCACTTCTGGTCACGGCCGGCGTCGCAGGCACTATGGCTTTTTCGGTCTGCGGAGTTCTTTGGGGTGTGATGGCTGCAGGGCTTCGCGTGCGGACTACCCTTCTTCCGTTGCTGCTTGTCCCGGTTTTGGCGCCAGTCCTGCTTGCAGGTTCACGAGCATTTGAAACCGCACTTGGAGTCCGTGCTGATGCTGGTTGGAGCTGGACCAGTTTGATGTTTGTTATCTCCGCGGTGCACACCGTCGTTGGACTTGGAGCCTTCGGGTTTTTGTTGGAGGAGAGTTGATTATGTCAGGAGGGACGAACTCAACCGAGATGACGGCGACGCCAGCCACCCGCGTCCTCGGCGTCTCGGCCGTCGCGGCCACCGCACTAATGATTCTTTTGGGTTTGGTGATCTCTCCCGCGGATGTGGTGCAAGGCGAAGCGGTACGAATGCTGTATTTGCACGTGCCATCCATTTGGATAGCGTACGGATCTTTTGTATTGACTTCCTTTTCGAGTTTGCTGTTCTTGGCCCGCAGCAAACGAAGACCCGATGGGGGTCGCCACTATGACCGTCTCGCCGGCTCAGCCGCCGAGATTGGTGTTCTCTTCACAGCAATAACCCTCATAACCGGGATGCTGTGGGGGAAGGTGACGTGGGGAACATACTGGCAATGGGATGCACGACTTACGACCACGGTTCTGCTGTTCGTCACATATCTTGGCTACTTAGCGCTTAGACGGCTCCCGGTAGATCCGATGGTTCGCGGTCGTCGTGCTGCCGTCATGGCTCTCATCTCATTTATCAATGTGCCCATCGTGCACTACTCGGTTGACTGGTGGCGAACCCTTCATCAAAAAGCAAGCCTGAGCGTGGGACGTAGACCCGAAATTACTGGTGAGATGTACTGGACGCTGCTCTATTCAGTCCTGACGGTGACAATTATTGCCGCATGGCTGACTGTTCATCGGTATCGAGTCATCCGTTTAGAAGAATTGCGCGATGAAGAGACCTTGGAACAACTGATTTCGTCTCGTCGTAATGAGGAAACAGCGGACACTGCTGAACCCGGAGACACGATATGAGTGAAGTAGCCACCGTCGCGACCGGTTGGGGACTGACATTCGTCGTTGTCGTTACCTACAGCCTTTGGGTGGTAAGTCGCGGTCGGGCCATCGGACGAGAACTCGGCATTGGTGAGGCGGAATCTCCTGGCTCTAAGAGAGACACCGACCTAACGACGGATTCTTAGTCATGGATTTAACCCCGCGGCACGAGATCGAAGAACCCGGACAACTCCGTCGAGCGATTCACCGGCGACGTAGATGGTCAATTTTTGCGATCGCCGTGGTGCTCATTGCTGCGATGGCCGTTATTACCGCTCAGGGTCTTCGCAACGCGACGTTGTTTTTCCGAAATGTGGACGAAGCAATTGAACAGCGTGCAGAGCTAGGGGATCGTCGATTTCGAATTCAAGGACGGGTAATCCCATCGTCAGTGCAAGGCGAATCTGGAGTAACAACCTTTCA
>JASMKJ010000105.1 GCA_030749275.1 Acidimicrobiales bacterium | reverse complement strand
TGTCGACACTGTCCTCGGTCCTGAGATGCGATCCACTGGTGAAGTCATGGGTATAGACACCACATTCGGTTTAGCGTTCGCTAAGAGCCAAATAGCAGCCGGAGAAGCGTTGCCTCTCGGCGGGACCATATTCTTCTCATTAGCGGACAGGGATAAGGACCATGGCCTTGAGGCTGCCAAAGGATTCGTCGAGCTTGGTTTCGAAATTGCAGCTACTGAAGGAACAGCTAAATTTTTAGAGGGCAACGGAGTGCACGTCGAAACGGTCGTAGCGAAGCTCAGCGAAGAGGGCCGAGAGATTAGCGCGGGAGCGGACGCAGTTGAGCTCATTGGGGCGGGCCAAGTGAAGCTAGTGGTCAACACTCCTCGAGGGCGAGGACCTAGAAGTGATGGCTACCGGATCCGTTTCGCATCGACAGCGCACAAAGTTCCGTGTTTAACCACGGTCGCGGCGGCGCGAGCGGCTGCAGTTGGTATGAGGGAATGGATGTCGAATCCGCTAACGGTCAGACCACTGCAGGAGTTCCTAGGTCTCGAGGTATCGCAACAGTGAGCGAATATGACACCTCGGTGCAGATCGGTTCTGTGACGCTTCCCAACCCAGTGATGACTGCCTCTGGAACAACAGGCCATGGCACGGAACTAGCACCATATTTTGATTTGTCGGAACTTGGTGCAGTGGTAGTGAAATCGCTGTCGGCCGAGCCGTGGCCGGGTAATCCAAGCCCCCGGGTGCACGCCACTCCGTCGGGGATGATTAATTCGGTCGGTCTTCAAAACCCTGGAATCGATTGCTGGTTACAGGAGGATCTCCCGGCATTGTTGGATCTTGGCGCACGGGTTGTCGTCAGTATCTGGGGACGAACCGTTGCTGACTACGGTGAAGTTGCAAGGCGTTTGAAAGGAGTCGAAGGCTTAACCGCGGTTGAAGTGAATGTGAGTTGCCCGAATCTGGAAGATAGAGGGGACATGTTCTCGCACGCGCCGGAGAGCTGCGAAGCAGCGGTGGGCGCTTCAACCGCTTCAGGTTTACCGATCTGGGCGAAGTTGAGTCCAAACGTTACCGACATTGTTCCTATAGCACGGGCGGCGATGGACGCTGGCGCCGAAGCTCTCACCCTCACCAACACCGTTTTCGGAATGGTCATAGACCCCGATACCCGAAAACCTGTGCTCGGTAATGGTGGGGGAGGGCTCTCAGGCCCAAGTATCCGCCCAATAGCGCTTCGAGCGGTGTACGACGTCTACGCGACTCTAGGAGCCATCCCAATTGTGGGAGTTGGTGGGATCACCAAAGAGGAACATGTCGTCGAATTCCTCGCAGCGGGAGCTTCCGCAATCCAGGTGGGATCTGCTCATTTCGCGGACCCGAAAGCTTCCCGACGAATCCTTCGAGATTTTGAACGATGGTGTCGTAAACGCCGCGTAAGTTCGACGAAATCTTTGACTGGAAAAGCTCATGAAACCCCCTGATATCTCAGACGACGTTCGTTCACGCCTCGCTATTGCACTCGATGTCGATGACCTAGTTGAGGCAGGTCGCTTAGGGCGTCGAATGTTGCCGTGGTTTTCGGTCGCGAAAATCGGCCTTGAACTCTTTTCGGCTTCCGGACCCGAAGCGGTGGGCGCCTTCGTTGATCAGGGATACGAGGTTTTCCTCGATATGAAACTACATGACATACCGACCACCGTTGGAAGGGCATCGAGGGTGTTGGGGAGCCTCGGCGTTTCTTACGTCACTGTTCACGCATCGGGAGGAGTCGACATGCTTTCTGCAGCCGTTGAAGGTCTACACGAAGGTGCCTCGGCTGCTGGATTATTTCCCCCTGCGGTTCTCGCTGTGACGGTTTTGACCTCAGAACCAAACGCCCCTAGCAGCGTTTTGGAGGAGAGACTCAAGTTTGCTTTGGAAGCGAACTGCGGTGGAGTTGTATGTGCGGCTAGTGATCTTGGTCAAGTGTCACGGGTCGCTCCGGAACTTCTGGCGGTTGTTCCCGGGATTAGACCGGAAGGAGTTGCGAGTCACGATCAAGGAAGACCAGCGACGCCGAGCAAAGCAATTCAAAACGGTGCTGGCATTTTGGTTATCGGACGAGCGGTGACTGCCGCGGATGAACCCGAGGTGGCCGCTAGCGCCGTAGCAATGGAAGTTGCAAACGCGATCTAAGAAGTCAGTCACAGGTTCCGTCGCCCCGTTAGACTGATCGGCCATGCCTAATCCGCCCAGTCTTTCACCAGAGCAACGCGAAGCAGCCCTCGAGAAAGCCGCGACAGCGAGGCGGGTAAGAGCCGAAACGAAGGACCGCTTAAAGATGGGACTAGTTTCATTTGATGAATTGCTTCGTTTGGCTGACAGTGACGAACTTGTCGGCAAGATGAAGACGCTCGCGGCTTTGGAGTCAATGCCAAAAATAGGAAAAGTAAAAGCCCGGCGGCTCATGACGGAAGTGGGTATCGCCGAAAGCAGGAGACTGAAGGGTCTAGGTGAAAATCAGCGAGACCAACTGGTGGCCTTTTTTGCGAGTTGAGATCTTCGACCCAATGCTGAAGAATTGAGTCTTGTGACCGAAGATGAAACGCCAATTGTCTTCGTTATTTGTGGTGCTGGAGGCGCGGGGAAAAGCACTGTAGTGGCGCAGCTGGTCGATCGAGACTCCAACCTCCACCTGAGTCGATCGTGGACGACGCGGCCGCGCAGACCCAATGAGCCAGAAGATGCATATATCTATGTGACCGAGGATCAGTTCGAGGCGCGCGTCTCTGAAAACGGCTTTTATGAATGGGCAACTTTTTTTGGCCATCGCTATGGAACGCCCACTCCTGTTGTCCCAGCGGGCAAGGATCTGTTACTTGAGATAGATGTGCAAGGAGCAGTTTCGGTGAGAGAACGACAGTCGGACGCTGTTGTCGTTCTTGTGGTACCACCTGACCGGCTTGAACAAGAGCGCCGGATGAGGTCAAGGGGCGACGACGAGGAACACATACAGCAGCGCCTTAGAGCGGCAGAGGTCGAGGAAGAAACGGGACGAAACCTTGCTGATTCTGTGGTCGTTAACGAAGAAGTCGAGACAGCAGTGACGGCGATCGAGTCCATCGTTGCATCGATTAGACAACAAAGATCGCGGAAATAAAGGCTTATGTTG
>JASMKJ010000104.1 GCA_030749275.1 Acidimicrobiales bacterium | reverse complement strand
TGGGGTCTCGCCCAAACGCGCTTCGATCAAAATTGGCGCTGATATGGGAAAGTACAAGGTCATCAAACTGGGTGTCACCTGGAATGAGTCGATAATCCAACGAACCGATCGTGAATGGTGGGTCAATACGCCGGTGAAGGCCGGCAGTGGAAACAATCGCCACTGTTGCCTGATCAACTGACGGCGGAGTGACCCATTCACCCGGGCCGATGGCTGGCATCGCTAGCGCTCGCATACCAAGATGCTCCGCCTCAACCGGGTGAAGGTCGCTCAACCGAACCATGAGAGGAGTGTAGATCCGAAATTGCTACCCGGTCCCAATCTGTGAAGAGGTCAATCGGCAGTACCAAGGGCGAGCCTGCTTGACGCTCTCCTGTGATCATGGAAGCCTTGCCTCAGATACCCCGGGGCGGGGTGACGCATCAACATAGGAGCTCATCAATGGCTTGGCATCTCAACGGCATGTACTACGAGAACTGCTCTTGCACAGCAACGTGTCCATGTACTTGGTCGAACATGCAATTCCCCGCGACCAACGAGCGCTGCAACGCGACCCTGGCATTCACAATTGACGATGGAGACATTGACGGAGTTGATGTTTCGGGACATACCTTCGTGCTTATGGTGGATTCACCTCCGCTTATGTCCGAGGGTGGCTGGAACGTCGGTGTGATCGTCGACGACGGGGCCTCCCCGGAGCAAGTTGAAGCCATCGGCGCAGTGGTCAGCGGTTCGCTTGGGGGGCCACCGGCCGCGCTGGGACCACTCCTCGGCAACTTCTTGGGTATCGAACAAATGCCTGTGTCGGTCACATCTGAAAACGGTGAACACACTGTGACTTTCGGTGATTCGTCGTACACAGGGCGTCCCCACGTCAACGGTTCTGGTGACGTGGTTGAGTTGACTGGTGTCGACACCCATCCAGCCGGTCCAGTCTTAGGCATCGCCCCGGTGTCGACGTCGTCGATTTCAGCTATGGGCATCTCGTTCGGAGGCGAGGGCCTGAGCGGCTTCGCTAATCCGTTCAATTGGGCGGCCTAACCCAACCACCGGCTCAGCCGGCAAATAATTCGAGACTGTCTACAACAGTTATTCACGCCATCACTGCTAGCTGCTGGGTGGTAACCATCGTGTGGGCTGTCCGCATGGATATGGGCTTGTGGGGTATGCCCGGCACCATGGGCATGTCGTTCGGGTCGTTCCTCATCATGTGGACACTCATGATGGCCGCGATGATGTTGTCATCGGTAGCACCCCTAGCGACTCTCTACGAGCGAACCGTCACCACCCACAGAGGACCGCGGCTCGCCGCCCTCGCGAGCGGGTACGTACTGGCGTGGGGAGCAACAGGAGTTGTGGCGTTCGCAATAGCTGACATATTTGGCGACATGGCCGCTGATCGTCCGACTCTGGCTCAATGGGTTGCTGTGACCTGTTTCACCGCCGCTGGTCTGTACCAGCTCACACCATTGAAGATGCGGTGCCTCGACCATTGTCGCAGTCCACTCGGTCACCTAATGCAATTCATCGGTTTTCGTGGCCCCCTGCGCGATATTCGTGCCGGTATCCATCACGGCCTCTTTTGTCTGGGTTGTTGCTGGGCTTTAATGCTGGTGATGGTCGCTTTTGGTGTGATGAACATGGCGGCGATGGTCGGACTGGCTCTCGTAATAGCAGTCGAAAAACACTGGCGGCACGGTGAACGCTTCGCGCGGGCAGTTGGCATAGCC
>JASMKJ010000103.1 GCA_030749275.1 Acidimicrobiales bacterium | reverse complement strand
GTATTTCGACTAAGAAAGCACAACTAGAACATTAGAAGTAGGCAAACAAACTTGCGTGACCGGTTCAGGCTGGTAATTTGCGCATTCGCTGGGCACTAAGCCTCAGCGCTTAACTAGAGAGGGGGTGCAACGCGTGGCGTTGCTCGAAGTCTCAGACATTACCGTCCGATTCGGAGGAATTGTTGCGCTCGATGACCTGTCGTTCGACATGGATGAAGGACAGATCCTCGGGCTCATCGGTCCGAACGGTGCAGGTAAAACCACGTTGTTTAACGTGGTGAGTCGCATCTACGACCCAACGGCAGGATCGGTGACCTTTGATGGTCAAGATCTGCTCGCGATGTCGGCTCATGAAATCAGTCGAGTTGGTGTCTACAGGACATTCCAGAACTTGGCCTTGTGGCCCGGCATGACGGTGATTGAGAACGTCATGGTTGGTGACCACACCAACACTAAGGCGAACGTCTTCAGCTCTGCTCTTCGCTTACCATCGATGCGAACCGAGGAAGAAGACCTAAGAAATCGCGCTTGGGCTGCATTGGAGGAGTTAGGCCTCGATGATGTGGCGTACAACCCTGCGGGAGGGCTGCCCTTCGGAACCTTGAAGCGGATAGAACTCGCGAGGGCTTTAATCGCCAACCCCCGGTTGATTATGCTTGACGAGCCAGCCTCAGGTCTTACCCACGCCGAGGTAGATTCGCTGGCCCAAGACATCAGAGACCTTCGCGACCGTCATAACTTGACGGTTCTTCTGGTTGAACACCACATGCGCATGGTCCTAAACATCAGTGAAAAGCTCGTGGTACTTAACTTCGGTCGGAAAATCGCCGACGGTGACCCAGATGTCGTTCGAAACGACCCAGAGGTCATCGAGGCCTACCTAGGGAGTTCGTAATGGTTGATGACGTTTTTGACGAAATCGGCTTGAAGGCCGAAAACCTCCATGCCTCATACGGCGCCGTCGAAGTTCTCAGAGGACTCGATTTCGAAGTGCCTGCGAAAGGGGTGTCGGTCATATTGGGAGCCAACGGTGCTGGAAAGACCACCACCCTGCGAGCATTGTGCAACATGTGCAATACAACCGGCAAAGTCACCCTTGGTGATGAGGACATCACCCGAATGGGCACAGCGGAAATAGTTCGTCGAGGCGTAGCTCACGTACCGCAAGGGCGAGGCACGTTTCCAGAATTGTCCACGATGGACAATCTCATGATCGGCGCCTACACCAGGAAAGACAACGAAGTTAAAGACGATGTGGACCGTTGGTTCGAAATCTTTCCGCGGCTGGCTGAGCGACACGCACAGCTCGCCGGGTCGTTGTCGGGTGGTGAGCAACAAATGCTTGCTGTTGCACGCGCATTGATGTGTCGCCCTCGGCTTCTGCTGCTAGACGAGCCGTCGCTAGGTTTGGCACCGCTGATCATTGAAGACTTATTCGAACGTTTCATCACACTCAACAAAGAGACGGGCCTCACGATGCTCGTGGTGGAACAAAATGCGAATCTTGCGCTTGACATGGCTGACTACGGCTACGTCATCGAATCAGGCGAGATAAGCCTGCACGGAACCGCTGACCAACTCAAGAACGATCCTGCGGTGCAGGAAGCGTACTTGGGTGCTTAAGGAGGACAAAAGCAATGACATGGAACTTTGATGTCCTCCCGGACTTCATTTTCAACGGGCTGAGCCTCGGCGCCATCTACGGAACAGTCGCATTAGCCCTCGTACTCATATTCAAGGCGACAACGCTGATCAACTTCGCCACCGGCGAACTGGCCATGCTTGGTGCTTTCTTGGTCTACGTCCTACACATGGAGCAAGGACTCTGGTTGTGGCTGTCGATGGTGATCGCCATGGCATTGAGTGCCGGCCTTGGTGTGCTGATCGAACGATCGCTCACCCGGCCCTTCGACCCGGCAGACCACTTGCCGGTCGTGTTGATCACACTCGGCTTGTTTCTCATTATCAACGCGGTTGCTGGTGACATATGGAACTACCAAGTCCGTATCCTCACCAACCCGTTCGGCAAGTTCCCAGATTGGGTTCCAAGTGTCGGCGGAGACCGCTTCATTGAAGTGCTTGGAAGCAGGCTGAAATACCAATCGATTGGCATCTGGGTAACTCTGGCAGTCGCTTTGTTCGCCCTCGGCTTGATCCTCAACAGGACCAAGGCCGGGCTGGCATTCCGAGCCGTCTCATCAAATGTGGAATCTGCACGTCTTGTCGGCGTTCACACAGGCCGCACCCTTGGCTTCGGATGGGCGATCGCATCGGCCTTCGGAACCCTTGGCGCAGTACTTGTGGCACCGCAACTTGGTGGTGTGAACCCAAACATGATGGCAACCATCCTGATCTACGCCCTAGCGGGTGCCGCTCTAGGCGGACTAGACAGCCTTGGGGGAGCAGTTCTTGGAGGAATCCTCGTGGGGATCATCCAAGCCGTCTTCGTTACCTGGGGTGGCGTGGTCGTATTCGGCCAGCTGTACATGTCGATCCTGCAGCTTGCTGCAGCGTTCCTCGTGATCCTTATCGTCCTACTGTTCCGACCCTCGGGCCTTTTCGGTACCCGACGGATCGAACGCGTCTAACCCAACAACAACAAGAGGAGTTACAAAAATGAGTGCACCACTGGTTGTCGTTGCAAAAGACAGCGCAGAACACAAAAGATGGAAATACGTACAATGGGCCTACCTAGCAGGCTTCGTGCTACTTACGCCACTGGTTCTAGAACCATTCGAAATCGGCAAAATGAACCGGGCCTTGATCATGAGTGTCGCCATCTTGGCGGTCAACCTCGTCGTTGGGTTCAACGGCATGCTGGCCCTCGGACACTCAGCTTTCATGGGTATCGGTGCGTTTGTCACGGCCTCAATGGTCCAAGACGAGAATTGGGACTATTGGCAAGTGTTGCCGGTAGTCCTCATCGTCGGATTCATCATGGGTGTGATAATCGGCCTGCCGGCCCTGCGAGTCAAGGGCTTATATTTAGCCCTGACCACCATCGCCCAAGCAGCCGTTTTCCCGACGTTGGTCAATATTGACGAACTTGGCATCGCAAAACGAACAGGTGGACCCAACGGCAAGGGAGTCTCCGAAGAAGTCATAGCCCCCAGTTATCTGGAGTGGCTACCGGGTGTCGACGGAGCTCGCGGTGGTTCCGCATATCGGTTCTGGATCATCGTCTTGATGTTGGGTATCACATTGCTGTTGATCACCAACTATCTACGAAGTCGACCCGGTCGAGCGGTGTTAGCTATTCGTGACAACGAGGCTGGCGCAGCGGTGTACGGGGTGAATCTGCCAGTCATTAAGACCATGAACTTCGCGATCAGCGCGTCGCTTGGTTCACTTGCCGGTCTGATGTGGTGCCTAGACAAGGGTTTCGTTGCTGGCCAGGACTTCACCTTCCTGCTCGCCATCGACCTGATCATTGGCCTTGTCCTAGGTGGCGTGGGAACGATTCAAGGCTCTCTAGTTGGCGGCCTGTTCGTTGTTTGGGTCAACGACCTCACCAAGCGAATTTCCATACCATTGGGTCTATATACCCTCAATGGTGATGGACCGTTAGCCAAAGCCATCTTCGGCCTGATCCTTATCCTGTTCACATTCTTCGCACCAGGAGGCATCGTGTCTTTGGGGAGAATGGTGTCGGACAAACTCATAAAGGTTGTCCCTCTGACACCAGCGGGAGCCCCCATCCAGCCGCTGGACTCATTCGACCCCGGTATGGAATCAACTCGAGCAGACACGGCGATGAAAATGTCTATCGCCGGTCCTATTCTCCTTGCCGTTGGCTGGTTGTTGATGGCAGTCAACAACCTGATTGTCGGTGTGTTTGCATTCGGGCTTCGTATGGCCATCCTGATGGCACCCGTCGCGATGCTCGTCGGTTCCAACGAGTTGAAGGCCCATGAGGCAGGTAACCGTGCTGACTCGGTCAAAGGACCAGCCAGTATGGCTCGCCTATTGGGAGGACTCGGATTCCTGTTTGTGATCGGCTACGCAGTTCAACGATTCGTCTTTACCTACTAAGACGACAGCAATTATTTTGCGGTTC